>DATLUU010000642.1:0-3580 GCA_035577885.1 Verrucomicrobiia bacterium | reverse complement strand
GCGCGCGTCCCGCTCACGTCGCGGAGTCGCCAGTGTCCCGCCAGCCGATGCGATCGCACCACGTTACGCGTGCGGGCCCTGGCCCGGGGCATGCGCGCGGCGTTGGCCCGGGTCGTGCGCTAGGGCCTGGCGGGCGACGCGACGGACGCGCCGCCCGCCACCGCAGCCCCGACCGCGAGGAGTCACGAGCATGAGGATCACGTCCGTTGGCACGTCGATCGCCGCGGCGGCGCTGGCGAGGAGCGGGCCCGCGCGCGCCTACCTGGCCGGTCCGCTCACGGTGGAGGTGCTCGGTTGGAGCCCCGCGGTCGAGCGCATCTACGTCCGGCAGCAGGGCCACGTCGGGAGCGACGGCGAGCGCGACTGCGTCTTCTACTTCGATCTCCGGGCGCACCATCCCGCGCGCCCGTGGGTCGTGCGCGCCAGCCTGCGGCGGTGGAGCCCCGACGCCGAGGAGAGGGCAGGGGTCGACCGCGAGCACGCGCGACTCGAGGAGACTCTGGGTGGGCTCGAGCCGCTCGAGCGGGCGGACGAGGGGCGCGAGGTGCTGCTTCGGAGCGCGACCGTCGAAGCCGACACCACGATCGCGCTGACGAGCGGCATGGAGCCGACGCACCGCTACACGCTGCGCGTCGACGACGGCATCCGGGCGACGGCGTGGTGGACGCCGTGCGTGTCCGCCCTCCGGCGCTACAGGGTTCCGGGTCGCGCGGCGGAAGTGGTGGTGCTGTCCTTCATCGGCGACCCGTTCGAAGGCGGCCACGAGATCCAGCACTGCGTGATCACCGGGCTGCCGAATCTCGGTGAGCAGCGCCTCGACAGCCCGAACGGGGTGCTGCCATGGCCGCTCGTTCACTGAGTCCGCGCGCGGGGCTCGCCGCCATGGTCATCGGCGCCGTGCTGGTTGGGGCGGTGCCGTCGAGGGCACAGTCCTACCTCACCTCGTTCGATTCGCTCCTGACGCTCGACTACACGCGCGACCGGCTCGACCTCAACACGCTCCGCGGCCTTCGCCCGGACTACCTGCCGCTCCTTCGTGGCGTGGTGTTCGGGCGCCACGGGCGCGTGTTCCGAAACGAGGACGTCCAAGAGTGGCTGGAGTCCCAGGACTGGTACCACCCGGACTCGGCGTTCACGAACGCCACGCTCGGCGACGTCGAGCGCGCGAACCTGGACGTCATCCGCCAGGTCGAGGCGGAGAACCACTCGATGGTCGAGCCCGGTGACCTGCGCTGGTGGCAGGACCAGCACATGCACATCGACCAGCTCGGCACCCACACGCGCATGGAGTGGGCCGTGCTGCGCGCCGAGGTCGAGGCCGTGCACGGCCGGCGCTTCCCGGCCGAGGCCTGGCTCCAGCGCTACTTCGAGGAGCGCTACTGGTACCGCGCGGACGATCGCTACGATGCCGGGCGGCTCACCGGGATCGAGCGCGCGAACCTGGCGCTCATCGATTCACTCGCTCGCGCCCAGGGTGCCGGCGCGCTCGCGCCCTGCGACATGGGCCTGTACGAGCGCCGCCCCGTGACCATCGACGTGCTCCGCGGCGCGGGGTTCGCGACGCTGCGCATCCTCCGGAACGAGATCTACGCGCGCCGCGGGATGAGGTTCCCGGACGGTCAGCTCGCCGACTGGTTCACGAGCCGCGAATGGTACGAGCCGCGGGACAGCGCCGCCGTCGAGCTCACGCCGTTGGACCGGCGCAATGTCGCGACGATCGCGGCGTACGAGCGCTCGCTCCGCGAGTCGCTGTATTCGGCACCGATCGACACGACGCTGCTGTGGGGCCTGTTCGCCGAAGACGCGCATCGCCTTGCAATCGAGGTCTACGCCCGTCACGGTCGCGTTTTCCGCCGCAAGTGGGAGCAGGACTACGTCTCGAAGCTCGCCGGCTACCAGCCCGACCCCGGATACACCGATGCTCGCCTCACCGAGATCGAGCGCACGAACATCGCCGCGCTCGTGCGGTACGAGAAGAACGCAAGCAGCATCCGGGGCGGTGTCGAGGGCTGATAGCCGCGCTCCCGGGCCCCGCGGGACGGGGCCGAATACTACGAAAGTGGAATACCCGCGCGTGACGTTCGCGCGTCAGTGGTTGGCTCTGCTAGGTTCGGGGCGTAGTCCGTCGCTCCTCTGCACGGACCGGGCCCGATGAAGCTCTCCGACCGCTCGTACTTCACGCTCAAGCGCCTGCACTCGCTCACGGGAGTCGTCCCCGTGGGCCTTTTCCTGCTCGAGCACCTGTACACGAACGCGCGCTCGCTCCAGGGGCAGGAGGCGTTCGACCAGGCCGCTGCCGACCTGGCGAAGCTGCCGTTCGTGGTGCTGCTCGAGGCGCTCGGGATCTGGTTGCCGATCCTGTTCCACATGGTGGTCGGCATCCTGATCTCCACCACGGCGCAGGCGAACGTGCGGCACGGCTACGCGCGCAATTGGCAGTACTCGCTGCAGCGCGTTTCGGGGATCCTGCTCGTCTTCTACCTGCTCTACCACACCTGGGCGCTGCGCTTCGATCCGCACTACCTGCACTCGGTGAGCGCCTACCAGTACGTGAACCATCACCTCGCCGAGCCGGCGGTGATGGCGTTCTACGTGCTCGGCACCGTGGCCGCCTGCTACCACTTCGGCAACGGGCTCTTCGGATTCGCCATCCACTGGGGCCTGGTCACCGGTCGCGACGCGCAGCGGAACATGGCGCGCCTGGGGCTCGCGGTGTTCGTCGGGCTGTCGCTCCTCGGCGTCGCGGCGCTGTTCGGGTTCCGCGGCCTGCGGCTCGACTTCCTGCAGAAACCGCACGGCAGCGAGCGCTCGCCGGTGGTGCTGCGCAGCGGGGTTGCTCGATGAGCGCGCCGCGCGTGGCCGTCGTGGGTGGCGGGCTCGCGGGCCTGATGACGACGCTCAAGCTCGCCGAGGCGGGGGTCCCGGTCGACCTGTTCTCCATCGTGCCCGTCAAGCGCTCGCACTCGGTGTGCGCGCAGGGCGGGATCAACGGCGCCGTGAACGTGAAGGGCGAGGACGACTCGCCCGAGATCCACTTCTTCGACACCTGCCGCGGCGGCGACTTCCTCGCCCACCAGCCGCCGGTCAAGGGCATGTGCTACGCGGCCCCGGGCATCATCTACCTGTTCGACCGCATGGGCGTGACGTTCAACCGCACACCCGAGGGGTTGCTCGAGTTCCGCCGCTTCGGCGGCACGCTCCACCACCGCACGGCCTTCGCGGGCGCCACCACGGGCCAGCAGCTGCTCTACGCGCTCGACGAGCAGGTGCGCCGCCACGAGGCCGCGGGCGTGGTGAAGAAGTACGAGGGCTGGGAGTTCGTGGGCCTGGCGCGCGACGACGCCGGCCGCTGTGTCGGCCTGGTGGCGCTCGACCTGCGCTCGATGAAGCCGAGGGCGTTCGCGGCGGGCGCCGTGGTCATGGCCACGGGCGGGCCGGGGCTGATGTTCGGGCGCAGCACGAACTCGATCATCAACTCCGGTTCTGCCGCCGCCGCGGCGTACATGGAGGGCGCGGACTACGGGAACGGCGAGTTCATCCAGGTCCACCCCACCGCGATCCCGGGCATGGACAAGCTGCG
>DATLUU010000641.1:0-12023 GCA_035577885.1 Verrucomicrobiia bacterium | reverse complement strand
GGGAGCGACGTGTGGATGGGCGCCGAATCGAAGTCGAAGTGCTCGGCGAACGCGCTTGCGGGCGCGAGCGTGAGCGCGAGGAAGAGGATGACAACGGCGGACGCCGCGGCGGCTCGGTGGTCGTCGCGTGGCCGCCTCGGGCGGAACAACGAGCGGACGGTACGCATGGGAACGCTCCTCGCGAGGGTTGTGATCGGCCGCCGACGCTCAATGCAGCCGCCATGCCACACATGAGCCCTGCCGTAACTCGCGGTGCGGCCCGGGATGCGAAGATCGGTGTGGTGCCTGCGATGCAAGACGTGGCTGCCAGCGCAGGCTCGCGCTGACAACTCGTCATCATCCCTTCGGATACCCGCGCCCCGCTCGGGGAATCCCCTAGGGGGGCCGTCCGGTGACATCCCGGCGCGGCGAGGGTGTGCTCTGCAGTGACTACCGGCCCCGCACGCGCATCCAATTGACGTGGCCGAGGGCTGCCCTCACGGGCTCGGAGAGGGGAACGAGCATGATCGAGGCCTTGGGCGTCGAGGAGCCGAGCGGTTCACGGCTGAGAGAGATCCGCCGCCATCTCCTGGCCGGGCGCGACGCGCTCGAGCGGATGGACCGGAACGACGAGGTGCCGGCAGGGCTCCACGAGTGGATGTGGGAGAGCGGGCTCATGACGCTCGCGCTTCCCGACGGCGACGGCCTTCCGGCCTCGACCGCGTCGCTGTGCGACGCGATCGAGGAGCTGGGGCATCACTCGGGCGGCCTGGCGCTGCTGGCGCTGGCGCAGGCCACGGGCACGACGGCGATCCTGCTCGCGGCGGACGAGGAGCAGCGCGCGCGCTACACCGCCAGCATCCGCGAGCGCCACTTCGTCGCGTTCGCGCTCTCCGAGACGCGGGCGGGGTCGGACGCACGGAACCTCGAGACGCGCATCTTCGATCGCGGCGACCATCTCGAGGTGATCGGCGCCAAGTGGCTGGTCACGAACGCCTGGGGTGCGGATCATTTCGTGGTGTTCGGCCGCCACGTCCACGGCGGCCACGAGATCGGCGTCTCCGCCGTGGTCCTGGACCGCGGCCTGCCCGGGCTGCTGGTGGCGGCGAAGAACGACCTCTTCGGCATGCGCGGCGTGCCCACCGCGTCGGTGGTGATGAAGCAGGTGAGGGTGCCGCGGTGCCGCCTGCTGGGGCGCGCGGGCGAGGGCTTCTCGCTCGCGATGCGCACGCTCGACCGCTCGCGGCCGCTCGTGGGTGCCCAGGCGGTGGGGCTCGCGCGCGCGGCGCTCGAGCAGGCCGTACAGCACTGCCGCAGGCGGCGGGCTTTCGGGGGGCCGCTCGCGAGCCTGGACGGCGTGCGGTTGATGATCGCCGACATGGCGGTCGCCGTGGAAACGAGCCGGCTGCTCGTGCGCCGCGCCGCCGAGGTCGTGGACACGGGCCGGCGGGAGGCCACGGCGCTCGCGGCGGCGGCGAAACTCCACGCCACGGACGCGGCGGTGCGCGTGGCGCTCGACGCGATCCAGCTCCTGGGCGGCTACGGGTGCTTCCGCGGCCGCGCCCCGGAGCGGATCCTGCGCGACGCCAAGGTGGCGCAGATCTACGAGGGCGCGAACCAGATCCAGCGCCTGGTGGTGGGGCGGCATGTCCTCGATCCGCCGCAGGCGGGCGCGGGCGCCGACGACGGCGGCAGCGATGCTTCGAGTTCGACGCACGACGGCCTGGTGCCGTCGATGGACGGGGGGAACGACACATGAGCCGGCAGGAGACGTGACATGCGCGCGGTCGTGATCGAGGAGCACGGCGGCCGCGACAAACTCAAGCTCACCGACTTCCCGGATCCCGCGCCGGGCGCGGGAGAGGTGCTCGTGCGCGTCCGCGCGTGCGGGCTCAACCACCTGGATCTGCTCGCGCGCGAAGGTCGCGTGCCGGTGCCGATCCGCATGCCGCACATCCTCGGCTGCGAGGTGGCGGGCCACGTCGCGGCCCTGGGCGACGGGATCACGGCGGACGGGCTCTATGTCGGCCAGCCGGTCGCGGTGCTCACCCGCATCTCCTGTGGCCGGTGCGAGTACTGCCGCACCCAGCAGGACAACCTCTGCCTCGAGTCGCGCGCCATCGGGCTCGCGACCCACGGCGGCTACGCCGAGTACGTGAGCGTGCCCGCCCGCAACGTCATCCCGCTGCCGGAGAGCGTGTCGTGCGAGGACGCGGCCGCCTCGGTGATGAGCATGCTCACCGCCTGGCACATGCTGCTCACGCGGGCGCGGCTGCGCGCCGGCGAGACGCTGCTGGTGATCGCCGCGGGCAGCGGCATCGGCTCGGCCGCGGTGCAGATCGGCCGCATGGTCGGTGCGCGCGTCATCGGCACCGCGTCGAGCGACGACAAGCTGGAGCGCGCGCGGGCGCTCGGCGCCGACCACACCGTCAACACCTCGCGTAAGCACCTGGTGACCGAGGTGCGACGGATCACCGCCCGGCGCGGGGTGGACGTCGTGTTCGAGCACGTGGGCGCGGCCACGTTCGGGCGCAGCGTCGAGTGCATGGCGCGGAACGGCCGGCTCGTGACCTGTGGCGCCCACACCGGGCGCGAGGTGACGCTCGACCTGTGGACGCTGTTCGCGAAGCAGCTCCAGCTCATCGGCTCCTACCTCGGCACGCGCGGCGAGCTTCAGGAGTTGCTGCAGGTGATGGCGCTCGGCCGCCTGCGCCCGGTGATCGACCGCACGTTCCCGCTCGCCGAGGCGGCGGAGGCGCAGCGCGTGCTGGAGGAGCGCCAGCAGTTCGGCAAGCTGCTGCTGGTGGTGGATTGATCGCGACGCCCGCGGATCGGGACGTGGTCGCGGTCTCGGCCGTGCGCACGCCCATGGGCCGGTTCGGCGGCAGCTTCCGCGACCTGCCCGCCTACGAGCTGGGTGCGGCGGCGATCGCGGCGGCGGTGGAGCGCGCGGGGCTCGCCCCAGGCGACGTCGACGACGTCGTCCTCGGCCACTGCCGCCAGGCGGGCAGTGGCACGAACCCCGCGCGCACCGCGGCGCGGCTCGCGGGCATCCCGGCGCACGTTCCAGCGACCACGGTGACCATGGCCTGCGCCGCCGGCACGCGCGCTGCCATCCTCGGCGCACAGTCCCTGCAGCTCGAAGAAGCGCGTTTCGTGGTCGTGGGCGGCATGGAGAGCATGAGCACCATCCCCTACCTGCTCCTCGACGCTCGCTGGCACGGCCTTCGCCGCGGCGATCGCACGCTCGTGGACGGCTGGCACGACAGCCGCGACCCGTTCGTGGACGACATCGGCACCGGCCAGGTGACCGAGAACCTGGTCGCGCGGCACGGCATCTCGCGCGCGGAGCAGGACGAGTTCGCGCTGGAGAGCCAGAGGAAGGCCGCCACAGCCGCGCGCTATGGGCTGTTCGCCGAGGAGATCGTGCCCGTACCGGTGCCAGCGGACGGCAACGGCGGCGGTGAGTTCCTGGACCACGACGAGTGCATCCGCCCCGACACCACGCTCGAGCAGCTCGCGGAGCTGCCGCCCGCGTTCCGTCCCGACGGCACGCTGACCGCAGGCAACTCGAGTGGTCTCACCGACGGCGCCTCCGCGATCGTGCTCACGACGCGTGCGATCGCGCGCCGCCGCGGCCTCGAGCCCCTGTTCAGCATCGTCTCGCATGCGATCGGGGCGGTGGACAACGCGTGCATGGGCGAGGGCCCGAGCGTCGGCCTGCCGAAGGCGCTCGAGCGTGCGAAGCTCGGCCTCCACGATCTCGATTTCATCGAGGTCAACGAAGCGTTCGCGGGGATGGTGCTCGCGAACGAACGGCTGCTCCACTGGGACCGCTCGAAGCTCAACCGCCACGGCGGCGCCATCGCGCTCGGTCATCCGGTCGGCTGCAGCGGCGCCCGCGTGCTGGTCACGCTCTACCACGTCCTCAAGCACCACGATGGTGAGCTCGGCGCCGCCGCCGTGGGCGCCGCCGGCGGCGTCACCGCCGCGCTGGTCATGCGCCGCGAACGCTAGTAGACGTGGAAGCCGCGGCCGGACTTCCGGCCGAGATGGCCGGCGTCGACCATGTACTCCAGCACCGGCGCCGGCGCGTAGCGCTCGCCGTATTCGCGCCGCAGCGACTGCAGGCACGCGAGCACGACGTCGATGCCGATCAGGTCCATCAACGCGCACGGTCCCATCGGCATGCGCAGGCAGTGCACCATCGCCGCGTCCACGTCCGCCGGCGCGTTGCCATCCATCACCGCGTGCGCGGCCTCGTTCAGGTAGGGATGGATCAGCCGGCTGGTGATGAACCCCGTGCGGTCGCGCGCCACGACCGGCGTGCGTCCGAGACGCCTCGCGAACGCCATGCCCAGCGCCAGCGTCTCGTCGGACGTGGCCTCGCCACGCACCACCTCGACCCCCTCCACGACCGGTGCGGGATTGAAGAAGTGCATGCCGAGCACGCGCTCGGGCCGCGCGGTCGCGGACGCGAGCAGCGAGATCGGGATCGTCGACGTGGTCGTGGCGAGCACGGCCCCGGGTGCGAGCGCGCGGTCGAGTGCCTCGAACACGCGGCGCTTGACCTCCACCACCTCGGGGACGGCCTCGATCACCAGGTCCGCGTCGCGCACCGCGGCGGCGCCGTCGCTGCTCGCGGTGATGCGCGCGAGCAGCGCATCGCGCTCTCCGGCCGTGAGCGCGCCGCGGCCGGCCCGCCGCTGCACGTGGGCCTCGATCCGCTCCCGGGCGCGCAGCGCGCGCTCGCGGTCGCGCGCCACGAGCAGAACCTCGAGACCGCATCCCGCGATCAGCTCGGCGATGCCGGTGCCCATGACGCCGGCGCCGACGATGGCCACGCGCTGGATGCCGCCCTTGGCCGAGATCATGCGTCCAACCGCTCGATGATGGTCGCGTTCGCCATGCCGTGCCCGATGCACATGGTCTGCAGGCCGTAGCGGCCGCCGCCGTCCTCGAGTGCGTGCAGCATCGTCACCAGCATGCGCGCGCCGGTGGCGCCCAACGGATGGCCGAGCGCGATGGCGCCGCCGCGTGGGTTCAGCCGGCGCCGGTCCGCGGCCAGCTCGTGCGCCCAGGCGAGCGGCACGCACGAGAACGCCTCGTTCACCTCGAAGTGGTCGATGTCCGCGACGCTCAAGCCGGCGCGGCGGAGCACGCGATGGGTCGCCTCGATGACGCCGGAGAGCTGGAGCTCGGGGTCCGAGCCCACGGAGACGCCGCGCACCACGCGCGCGCGTGGCCGCAAGCCCAGCGCGTTCGCGGCCTCGGCCGCCATCAAGAGCAGCGCCGCCGCGCCGTCGCTCATCGGGCTGCTGTTGCCCGCGGTCACCGCGCCGCCCGGCTCGAACGCGGCGCCGAGCGCCGCCAGCCGCTCGGCGTTCGTGTCCGGGCGCGGGCCCTCGTCCCGGCACAGGCGCAGGGTGGCTCCGTCGTGGCCACTCACCTCCACGGGGAGGATCTCGTCGTCGAACCGGTGCGCGCGCGCCGTGCACACCGCGCGCTCGTGGCTCCCGAGCGCGTAGTCGTCGAGCTGCCGGCGCGAGAAGCCCCAGCGCTCGCGCATCCGCTCCGCCGAGTGACCCTGTGAGACCAGCTCCCAGCGCTCGCGCATCGCGGGGCTGAAGCGCACGCCGTCCGAGGCCATGGGCACGCGCGACATGCTCTCGACGCCGCCCGCAAGCACCGCGTCCGCGTCGCCGCTGCGGATCGCCTGCGCCGCGAATTGAACTGCCTGGTCGGAGGACCCGCACATGCGGTTCACGGTCACGCCGGGCACGGTCACGGGCAGGTCGGCGAGCAACGCGACCTGGCGGGCGACGTTCCACCCCTGCTCGCCCACCGGCGTCGCGCAGCCGACGATGACGTCGTCGATCCGTTCCGGCGGCAGCGCCACGTCCGCGAGCAGGCCGCGGACCAGCCCGGCCGCGAGGTCATCCGGCCGCACGTCCCGCAAGCCGCCGCCCCTGCGGCCGATCGGCGTGCGCTTGGCCGCCACGATCACCGCATCACGAGGTTCGAGCGCCGTCATGGGTCAGATCCCCGCAGCGAGGGCGTTCCTTCACGTCAGCAGCCGCTTCACGACCTTGCCCGCGCCGTTGCGCGGGATGTGCGAGACCACCCGCACGTCCCGGATCCGCTTGTATGCGGCGACCTGGCGGTTCACGTGCTCCACTGCGTCCGTGGCCTGGACGGAATCGCGGACCACGACGTAGGCACATGGAGCTTCGTCGCCGTCCGGCGAGGCGTGGCCGACGACGGCGCAGTCCTGGACCGCGGGATGCTGGAGCAGCAGGCCTTCCAGCTCGGCGGGGGAGACGGCGAAGCCCCGGTGCTTGATGACCTCCTTCGCGCGCGCGGTCACGTGCAGCCGGCCCGACGTGTCGTGGTAACCGAGGTCGCCGGTCCGCAGCCAGCCGTCCTGGAAAGCGCGCGCGGTGGCCTCCGGGTCCTGCCAATAGCCCTTCATCACCTGCGGGCCGCGCACCTGGATCTCGCCGGGCTCGCCGGGACCGCAGACGCGCGTCGGATCCTCGAGCGGAACCACGCGGCGATGCTCGCCGGGCACGCGGTGGCCCACGATCGGCGCCTCGGTCAGGCCGTAGCCGTCGGCGATCTCCACGCCGAGCCGGCTGCGCGCTTCGCGGCGCACGTCGTCGGGAAGCGGCGCCCCGCCGCTGTTGACGTAGCGCAGCGAGGACAGGTCGCGCCGCGCCACGGCGCTCGAGCGCATGAGCTGCACCACGACCGCGGTGGTGCAGTAATAGAGCGTCACCCGGTGGCGCTCGACCAGCTCGAGCGAGGCCTCGAGATCGAAGCGCTCCATCAACACCTGGGTCGCGCCCGCGGCGATCGCGCCGCCCATCAACATGGTGCCGTAGACGTGCGAGCAGGGTACGAAGATGAGCGAGACGTCATCGGGCCCGACGCGCCCGGCACGCACATACTGGAGGTGGCTCGCGACCACGTTGCGGTGGGTCAGCATCGCCGCCCGGGGCGAGCCGGTGGTGCCGCTCGTGTACTGGAGCACGAGCAGGTCCTCGGCGGGATCGAGTTGGATCTCGGGCGCGTAGCGCGGTGGCGCCGCCTCCATGCGCTTCGCCAGCTCGAGCGGATCCAGCGCCTGCTCCACGGCCGGGCGCACGCGCGCCGTGACGGTGCGGTTCCCGACCAGGACCCGCGCACCGGAGTGAGCGAGCACGTGCAGGATCTCGGTGCTGCACAACGACGGATTGACCGGCACCGCGACCGCGCCCAGCCGGCTCAGCGCCACGAGAGTGACCAGGTACTCGGGCCGGTCGTAGAAGGCGAGCGCGACGCGATCGCCGCGCCGCACGCCCACGGCCGCCAGTGCGTGCGCCGCGCGGTGGGTCTGCGTCGCCAAGTCGGCGAAGGTGAGGCGGCCGCCTTCGAAACGGATCGCGAAGTGTCGCGGGGCGCGCGCCGCGGATTCGTCCAGCAGCGCGTGAAAGGGGACCGCCGGCACCTCGAATGCGGCCTCGCGCCGCCGCCGCGTCTCACCCCAGCGGCCGCGGTCGGATGGCTCCTCGATGTGCTCGCTCATGGTCCCCCGCACGATCGGCCCCACCGTGCCAGCAGCCGGCCCCGCCCCTCAGGCCGCGACCACATCCTGTCCATGGAATGGATGCCCCGGGCGCGGCTCGCGATGCGTGCACGGAACACCTGAATCCGGCGTGGGGAATGGACGACGTCACGCCGGGATCCCAGGGACGACGGCGATGTCACCGGAACGTGAGCAGGCCGCTGACGTCAGGAACGCGTTGCGTACCGGCCCGGTGCCGGATCGCAGACGCGCTCTCGCACATCCACACGTGCGAGGTCGTGAAGGGAGTCGTGAAGGGAATCGTGGTCCGCATCCGCGTCGCGCGTAGGGGGAATGGCCATGCGGAACGCGTTGGTGTTGTCGGGGGGCGGGGCCTGGGGAAGCTGGCAGGTCGGCGCATGCGAGCACCTGGTGCTCGAGCGCGGCCTGTGGTTCGACGTCATCAGCGGCGTGAGCGTGGGCGCCATCAACGGCGCGGCGCTGGCGCACGGTCACGATCGGAACGGGCTCCAGGCGCACTTCCGCAGGCTCCGCGACTGGTGGTTCGCCGTGCGCGGCAACCATAACGTCTACCGCCGCCGGCCGAACGCGGCGCTGGGCATGGCGCTCGGGCGCTGGGACAGCCTGTTCGACGTGGCGCCGCTGCGCGACGAGGTGCTGGCGCGCGAGATCGATCCGGTCCAGGTCGCCGCGTCTCCGGTGCGGCTGTGCGTGGGCTACGTCGACCTCCGCACCCGCCGCTACCGGATGGCGACGAACGACCACCCGCGCCTGCGCGACGCACTGCTCGCGAGCGCCACGATCCCGCTGCTGTTCCCGCTCGCCAAGTTCCCCGACAGCGAGGATCTGGGCGTGGACGGCGGCCTCCACCACGCGGCGCCGCTCGACGACGCGCTCGCCATGCTCGCCGCGATGCCGCCCGAGCCCGAGCCGCCCGACGTCTGGGTGCTGCTCCTGAACCCGCGTGTGCCGTCCAAGTCGGTGGGGTGGTTCAAGCGCCTGCTCGGCTTCGCCGGGCCCTCGCTCAAGATCTCGCGCGCGCCCTGGCACTGGGGCCACACGCGCCCGAGCGAGAGCCTGCTGCTCACCGGTCAGTTCGGCGAGCGCCCGTTCACGGCGCGGCTGCACGTGCTCCGGCCGGACCACGCGCCGGACGGCACGGTGCTGGACTTCGACCCGGCGATCATCCGCACCAGCTACGCCGACGGGCTCAAGATCGCGAGGCGCACCACGGCACGTGCGGCGAGAGAGGCAGCCTGAGCTGCCGCGGCCGCTCCTCAAGCCAGGGTCCTACAGGTAGAAGCGGAAGACCGGGATGGCGGCGAGGTACCAGCCGCCGTGGCCGTCGATGCCGCCGTCGAGCGCCAGCTCGAGCCACGGCCGCCACGAGTACTGGCCGCCGAGTCCGTACGTGGTGCGATAAGCCGGACCCTGGTCCACCTCGAACCTCAGCGTGCCGCCGTCCGGGTCGTCCACGCTTCCGGTGGCGGTGGCGAACGTGTTCCAGTCGGTGATGCTCGCCCACAGCCGCAGCGGCCGCACGCCGGCCTTGCCGTTCCAGCCACCGCGGATCGAGGTGATGACCGCCTTGAACCGGTCGTCAAACCCGAGATCGGCCTGCGCCAGGTTGGCGTCGTAGGTCATGAAGTAGGGTCCGTAGCCGCCGGCGAGCGTGATGCCGACGCCGCCCACCGAGCCCTGGATCTCGGTCGGGATCGTGATCTGCTTCCGGCGCGTGGGCCCGCCGGGCAGGAGCGGCGGCAGCGCCGCGTCGATGCGCGTGTCCGACTCGTTCCAGACGTAGCCGGCGATGGCGTAGACGTTCACGAACGGCAGGATCCACGCGTCGAGCTTGGCGTTCAGGTTGTTCACCCGCGAGGTCGACGACAGCTGCGCGTACTGGCTCACCGAGGTGGGCGGCGCGCCGTTGAGCCCCAGGCGGACGTCGGTGATCTGGATGTCGCGGTCGAGGTGGTAGAAGACGAGCCCGCCGCCGAACGGCAGCGGCAGCTCGATCCCACGCTTGGTCGCCTCCTCGCCGAGGAGCGGCAGGAACGACTTCTTGACCGGGGCGGTGGCGGTCGTGCTGTCCGGAGTCTCAGCGGCGCGCGCCAAGACCGGGCAGGCGAGCGCCGCGAGGCAGAGCCAGGGGAGGGGCGACGCCAAGGCAGCAGACATGCGTCGCGTCACGGTCGCGGCCGGCGACATCGTCAGGGAAAGGGGCGGGCCTGGCGGGCGGACACAGAGTCGACGCGTCCGCCCGCCGACCTCGTGCCTACGACTGACCTTCCATCGTGGCCGCGGCAGCCATGCGGCGAAGCACCGCGCGGCGCACCATGCGGCGGGCGACGGCCTTGCGAGCCACACGCCGGCGGACGGCCTTGCGAGCGACCTTGCGACGCACCGCCTTCCGCGCGACCTTGCGACGCACCGCCTTGCGGGCGACCTTGCGGCGCACGGCCTTGCGAACAGCCCTCTTGGCTCTACGACGTCGTGCCATCACCAGCACTCCTCTGCGTCGGCCTCGCCCACCCCAGAGATCCTCTCGGGGAGATGGCTCCAGCCTGGGATCGAGTCGTTCCGCCTACCGTCAACCGGTTCGAGGCGCGTCGCCTCGATCGGCAGCGACTCCGTGGTTACACAGCACGAGCGGGAGCGCGATGGGGGAACTACGCGTTCGCCGTTCTATTTTTCTTTGTACGCCGTTGGCTCATCGATTGCAAGCGCAAAACCAGTTTCGACGAGCGAACGAGTGCGTTCGTGACACGAACGCGATGCGCATCGACGTGCACATTCGTCACACCGACAACGTCACCGTGCACGCGTGTGCGAGTGTGCATCCGCTGCGTGCATCACGCGCGCGTCGCGCGTGCGCACGACACGATGAGTACCGCGAATTGGCGCGGATCGCGCGTGCTGTTAGCCTCCGCGGATCTGCGCGTGGGCCGCATCGACGCGACCCGCCGCTGTCGAGCCGGGAGCATCCCGATGGAGGCCGTTGCGCCATGAAGAAGTCGACCCTGTTCTCCGCACTTGTGTTGCTCGTGTCAACCTTCGTGTGCGTGACGCCGGCCGGCGCGCAACCGGACGTCGTGCTGCGCGACACCACCGGTTTCCCGGCGCCGGACCCCGGCATGGCGCGCCTCGTGATCGTGCGCGAGCGCCAGCTCCGGCAGGACCCCAAGCCCGAGTTCGTCTACGTGGACCGCACGCCGGTGGGCGTGATCCTGCCCAAGACCGGCGTCACCGTGATCGTGCCCGCCGGCATGCACAAGGTTTGGCTCGGCCGCGGGCTCAAGGTGGCGACGTGGGTGAACGCCGCTGCGGACGGCCGCTACCTGCTGCGCATGCGCGAGGTGATCGTCAACGGCACCTGGTACTCCGACTTCGTCATGGACTCGGCCGAGGGCTATGCCGACTTCGCCGTGGCGAACGGCTTCAAGCTCGCGGTGAGCGGCCCCGGCAGCATGGGCTCGCTCGAACGCAATCTCGAGAAGGTGAAGAACGATCCCAAGGCCGACTCGCTGGCGCGGCTCAAGGCGATCGCCCGCGCCACGCCGCCGATCCAGGTCAAGGAGGCCTGGTACCGCGACCTGGACGCGCCGCCCACGGATCCGATGGCGTACGAACACAACCCCGGGAAGCTGGTGCTGGACGACACCGCGCTGCGGTTCACCCGCGGCGACTCGGTGGCGGTGGAGATCCCACGCGGCGCGATCAGCACCGTTCGCTACGGCGGCACCAAGGACGACCGGCCGAACGCGTGGATCAAGATCGGCTACACGGCGAACGGCGCCGAGCGGGCCGCGGCGTTCACGTGCGCGACTCAGGATTCGGCGACCGTGCACTACAACCGGCTGTTCACGGAGCTCACGAAGCAGGCCCACTGAAGCCGACGCGGTGCGAGCGGCACCCGGCGCCACCCAACGAATCGTGGAGTCGCCCTGCCGTCGCGGACAGCGTCGTCGGGCCGGACATGGCGGCATTCAAGGCTCGCATGGGAACTGAGCTGGATCGAAGGGCCCGGATTCTCAGCGATGCGATCAAGCTCCGCCAGAAGCGGCCGTAGCGTCGAGCTTCCGTACGATCAGGGCCTGATCGTGAGCTCGTCGACCATCCACGCCTCACGGAGGACATGCATGATCAACCCGGGCTTCGAGACCACGGACCCGATCACGCAGACTCGTACTGTCGTGGTGAAGGGAGCTCGAGAGACGTCAGGCCGCGGCTGGGTGATCGAGGTCCATTGTCCACAGGGCGCCGCACCCGCATTCCTGCCACACGTGCATCGGACATGGACGGAAGCCTTCGAGATCCTCCAGGGTTCCGCAACCTGCCGACTGGGAGCCGAGGAGCGCGGGTTGGAAGCCGGCGGAACCATCGTAATGCCGCCCAAGATCCCCCACGTTCATCCATGGAACACCGGATCGGGTGTCATGGTCTACCGGCAAACGAATGACTTCGGCGCGGCGACCCC
>DATLUU010000640.1:0-6834 GCA_035577885.1 Verrucomicrobiia bacterium | reverse complement strand
GGTGAGCGCGACGGTGCGCAGGTCGGTGATCACCCCGGTGGTGATGCCGGCGAACGAGGCCGAGTCGGTGTTCGAGACCGCGCTGCCGTTGCCTTCCTCGTCGAAGACACGCGCCGCGTACCACCACGCCGGACCCGTGGGCAGCGGGCCGTCGAACACGATCATGTCCGTGCCCGGCTGGCCCACCAGCGTGTCGACGACCGTGCCGGTGGTGAAGTTCTGGTTGTCGAGCTGGCCTCGCGCGCGCCGGAGCTCGGCGCGAACCGGCCCGCCGTTGAGGCTGTCGTCCCCGGTGAGGGTGAACGTGACGATCGCCCTCGATGCGTCCACCGCGGTCGCGAGCAGGTCCGTGACCCGCGCCGGCCGGATGCGGTCGGCGACGAGCGGCGGCGGCGTGCCCGCGGCATGGCTCGCCGTGCGTCCCATGTCGCCGCGCGCCGTCGGCCAGCGCGCGAGCCCCGCGGACCACGTGCCTCCGCCCGCGTCGTACGTGTAGACGTTCGAGTCGGCGGACGCCGTTCCCACGGCGATCTCGGTGGCGCCGTCGCCGTCCAGGTCCGCGAGGCTCGGCGACTGGCCCGCGCCGCCCGGCTTGGGGAACGTCGTGAGCGAGTCGCCGTTCTCGTCGAACGCCACCAGGCCGCCGGCCTGCCCGTACATCACGCACGGCCCGTGGCCCAGCGTGAGCGGGCCCACGACGAGCGGCCCCTGCGGGCCCGCGAACGTCGGGCGCGGCCAGCCCGCGATCGCGGTCGGGGCACCGCTCGAATCGAACGCCGCGATCGCCGTGGGCGGCGAGAGCGGGAGCACGATCTCGTCGGCGCCGTCCGCATCCAGGTCGGCGAGCACGGGGTCCTGCGTCGGCGTGCCCGCGACGCCCACATTGAAAAGAGCGGTGCCGGTGGAGTCGTACGCCACCAGGTTTCCAGCGGACGCCTCCACCACCGCGACCGGCGCGCCCGCGTGGCCGAGCCGCACGATCACCGGCGCACGCGCCGCGCTCGCCGGCCCGGTGGGGAATCCCGGGCGCTCGGAGCCGCTGCGGGTCATGAGGTGCACCGCACCCGACCCATCCGTCCACGCGATCTCCGCCCCGGGCGTGCCGTCCACGTCGCCAAGGGCCAACGCCGACATCCCCGGCGCGCCTGAACTGAAGGGGAAGCCCGTGAGCAGGGTGCCGTTCAAGTGCCACACCCAGAGCCTCCCCGTGGACAGCGTGCCCGCGCCCGCCACGACCTCGGGCACGCCATCGCCATCGACGTCGGCGATCGCCACCCCGGCATTCAGGTTGAGCCCCGCCTGCGCCGTGACCGGCCAGTGGGCCGCCGGCGTGCCGTCGTCGCGGAACATGAACACCGTGCCCGAGCCGGTGGCGACCACGATCACCGGCCCCAGTGGCAGGGGCTGGTCCACGGCGGCGATGTTCGCGACCGGGGTCGCCGGCAGTTGTCGCACCCACAGCGTGTCGCCGGTCACGCCGTCGTAGGCCACGAGCGAGCGATCGCTCATCGCGTAGGCGACGAGCGAGCGGCCGTCCGTGTACTGGACCACCGCCGCGGCGCCGATGGAACGGGCCCGCCCGCGCACCGCGAGCGAGCGCGGCGGATCGGTGAGCGCGCGGTAGACGTTCAGTCGCCCGGTGCCGTAGCCGGTGAGGCCGGGCATCTGGAGCGCATCGATGTTGTCCGTGGTCTCGCGCAGCCGCAGCAGCGCGCCTGCCGGCGTGAGCGGGTGCTCGCCGTGGGCTTTCCGCTGAGCCTGGAGCAGCGCCACTGCACCGGCGACTTGAGGCGATGCGAACGACGTGCCGTTCAGGAACCCGCGATACACCGGCGTGCGCCCGAGCAGGCTGTCGCTGAGCGACAGGTGCTGGAGCATGGTCGAGACCATGCCAAAGGCCGACGCCGAGAGGTCGACCCACGGCCCGACGACGGCCCTGTTCCACACCACGTCGAGCGAATCGGTGCCCGAGACCGCGATCACGTCGTCACGTTGCCCGAGGTAGGTGGACGTCGTGCCGTCGTTCCCCGACGCATTCACCACCACCATGCCCGCACGTGTCGCCGCGGTCACCGCCGCATCGAGCCCACCCGTGTTCACCGTCTGCCAGGAGCAGTTGACGACCGCGCAGCCCATGCGTGTCGCGTAGCGGATCGCCGCCGCCGCGTAGGACATGTCCACGACCCCGCCCGGGGCCGATCCATCGATGGCCCAGCCGATGCGCAGCGCCATCATGCGCACGTTCGGCACCACGCCGGCGAGGCCGATGCCGTTCCCCGCGATCGCGCCCACGATCCCCGCCACCGCGGTGCCGTGGCCGCCGTAGTCGTTGGGATCGTTGTCCTCGTCGTGCCCGTCCTCTCCCGCGAAAGCACCCGAGGCGGTCTGAACGAAATCCCAGCCGGCGACGTCGTCCACGTAGCCATTCCCGTCGTCGTCCACGCCCGGCTGCCCCGCCTTCTCCGCCCAGTTGATCCACAGGTTCCCGCGCTCGCCGCCGCGGCCGCCCAGGTCCGGGTGGTACGGCACCACGCCCGTGTCGATGATGCCGACCACGATCGACGTGTCGCCCGCGTTCACCTGCCAGGCCTCCGGCGCGTGGATGTCGGCGCGATCGTGCCGCGGGTTCTCGAGCCAGTAGGTGGCGAGTGCCAGCGAGTCGTTGGGGAGCGAGGAGACCGGGAGCACCGCGATCGGGTCGGCGCTCGCCACCTCGGGGAGTGCCCGGAAGCGATCGAGCGCTGCCGCCAGATCGGTGCCCGGCGCCAGATGTACGAGTTGGAACGCGGTGAAGTCGGGCCCGTCGCCCGGCGCCGGCGGCGTCTCGGACCTGAACTCCGGCTCGAACGCCACCGCACCGACTGACGCCGCCACCGCGTCCACGGCCGGTAACCCCAATCGCGCCACGGGGACCGCCCGGGTGGGCCCCGCCCCGCGCGGGAGCACCACCCTTGCTGCCCCGGCAGTCAGTTGCAGTTCGAGCACGTCGCCCCGGAAGTAGGGTGCCGCGACCTTCGAGCCCGGCGTCCAGACCGGGAGGCGGAGCGCGGCCGCACGCGCCACCGGGGCAAGCGCGAGCGGTGGTCCCGCGAGTCCCGCGAGGCCCAGCAGAAATACGGAGATGTGGAGCGTGGAGGTCGAGCGCATGCGGTGGGGCCGGGTCCGCCGCGGGAAGGGGCACCCGCATTGCGGGTCGCGCGGTCCAACGATGGTAACTACACCGTGCACGCACCGCCAGCGTTCACCGACCTTGACGCCCGCTTCCGCGCCGCACAGACTTGGTGTGAACGTCCGGTGACCTACCGGGCTCCCATCCCGTCCAAAGATCCCCACCCCTTCGAATACCCGCGGAGACCATGGCCATCACAGAACGAGACCGCCTGCGCCAGATGCTCCTCGATCGTTCCATGCGCTTCGGCGAGTTCGTCCTCAGCTCCGGAGCCACCTCCAACTACTACATCGATGTGCGGAAGACGAGCCTCCATCCCGACGGGCTCAAGCTGATCGCCAAGCTGTTCTGGGAGCAGCTCGAGCGCGAGCAGGTCACGGCCGTGGGCGGGCTGACGCTCGGCGCCGACCCCCTGGTGGCCGGCCTCATGTGGTGGAGCCACGACGCCGGCAAGCCCCTCGAGGGCTTCCTGGTCCGCAAGGTGTCCAAGGACCACGGCATGCGCGGCCAGGTGGAGGGCAACCTTGCCGGCCACAAGCGTGTGGCCATCCTCGACGACGTCATCACCAGCGGCGAAAGCGCGCTGATCGCCGCCGAGGCCGCCGAGTCGTACAAAGCCGAGGTGGTCCGCGTGCTGGCCGTGGTCGACCGCGAGCAGGGCGCGTCGCAGATCTTCCAGCAGCGCGGTTATCCGTACACGTCGCTGTTCTCCATCGGAGACCTGCTGCCGGCCCAGAAGTGACCCTCCCCTTCATGCGCGGGCGTCCTCCCGGGGTCCTCCACCCGCGGGAAGACAGGGCAAAAGCCCGCGCGCGCGCCCGCCGATAACCGAGTGGGTCGCTTTCACATGGATGTCCCACCCCATTAGGGACGGAGCGATGTTCGAACACCACTTCGGCTTGCGGGAAAACCCCTTCCCCGCCGGACACCAGCTCAAGTTCGTGTACCCGAGCCGCGAGCACCAGGAAGCGCGCGCGCACCTGCGCTACGGCATCGAGAACCGCGAACCGTTCCTCCTGATCACCGGTGAGGTGGGAACCGGCAAGACCACGTCGCTCTACGACGCGCTGCACGAGTGGGGCGACCAGGTCGCCGTGGCGCTGATCACCAACTCCGCGCTCACGCGCCAGGAGATGCTCGAGGAGATCTGCCTGCGCTTCGGCATCGAGCTGCCGCCCGGGGTCAGCAAGCCCTCCGCGCTCGTGCTGCTCGAGAAGCACCTCGTCAACGTGCGCAACCGTGGCGAGAAGGCCGTGCTGATGATGGACGAGGCACAGAACCTGTCGATGGATCTCCTCGAGGAGATCCGGCTGCTCTCGAACCTGGAACACAAGGGCGACAAGCTGATGCAGATCTTCCTCGTCGGCCAGCCCGAGCTGGAAGCGCACCTCGCGCGCCACGAGCTGCGCCAGCTCCGCCAGCGCATCACCGTGCACTACCGGCTGAACCCGCTCTCGCCCGACGAGACGATGGGCTACATCCACCACCACATCAACGTCGCCGGTGGCAACGGCGCGCTCGTGTTCCCGCCCGACACCTGCCGCGAGATCTTCCGGCTCTCGCACGGCATCCCGCGCGAGATCAACACGCTCGCTTCGTCGGCGCTGATCGCCGCCTACGCCGATGGCTCGTCGACCGTTCGGCTCGAGCACATCGCCACCGTGGCGCACGAGGGCGACTTCCGGAGCGTGCTTTCGAATGCGCGCCAGGAGCCCGTACCGCCCCCGCGTACGCCGATTCCCCCGCCCGCCTCCTCGCACGCCGCGCCGCCCACCGCGCCCCCCCCGGCGCCGCAGCGGACGCGTCCGCTGCCCGCTCAGCCAGCCGACTTCACCTGGCCGCCGCTGCCGCAGATGACACCTTCACCCGGCCAGGCGCCCGCGCGCGCCGCCGCGCCGCCGCCTGCGCCTCCCGCACCGCCGGCGCCGCCCGCATCCGCGCCCAGGCCCGAGGTGCCGCAGGGCGGACGCGACCGCGGCGAGATCACGCGTGGCCTGATGGCCGCGATGCGCCGCGCCGAGGTGCCCGAGCCCCCGGCCCCGCCTGCTCCCCCGCCCGCGGCTGCGCCGCGACCCCAGTTCGCGTCGCGCCCCGCGCCCACCGCCGGTCCCGCGGCCATGCCGCCTGCTCCCATCCCGCTGCCCACGCGGCCGTCCGCGGCCCCGCAGGCGACGCAGATGCCGCCGCACCTCGGCGCGCTCGGCCCCATGGGCACGCCCGTCGTGCCGCCCGCACGTGGTGCGCAGGCGGATCTCTCCGGCCTGCCGCCGCGGCTGCGCGAGCGGCTCGAGCGCGAGCTGGGTCGCAACACGTCGCCGGCGTCGTCGACGTCGCTCCGGAACTGGCTGATCGGTGTCGGTGCGGTCGCGGTGCTCGGCATCGCGCTGATCCTGATGCAGCGCTTCGGCGCCATCGACTGGCCCATCCTGCGCGGTGCCGCCGGCAGCTCGACGCAGAGCAGCGGCCCCGATGGTGCGCTCAAGCCTGGCGGCACCGGCGATCACACGGCCGCGCTCATCGACTCGCTCAAGCGCGAGGTGGATGCGGCGAAGCACGCCGCGCCGGTGAAGGCCGCTTCGACGAAGGAAGTGTCGCAGCCGGCTCAGGCGGTGCCGACCCCGGCACCCGCTCCCCCGCCCGCGGCCACGGAGAAGCCGGTCGAGACCCCACCCGCGGACGCGACCCCGGCCGAGCCCGACACCTACTACGGTCTCGGTGTCGCCTCGTTCCTCGACATCGACAGGGCGCGCGAGGAGAAGGACAAGTTCGTTCAGTCGACGACGCTGCCCGGCATGGTGGTGCCCTACGACGACGAGGGCACGACGATGTACCGGGTGGTGCTCGGCAAGTGGGCGAACACCGCTGACGCGGAGCGCGCGTCGAGCGCGCTGATGGACCGCGGGCTGATCACCGAAGCGCACGTGGTGCCGATCCCGAAGAAGTAGCGCTCCAGCTCAGGCTTTCGCGCGCGGCGCTCGCTGGAAGGCGGGCGCCGCGCCGCTTTTCGCCGCCGCAGCGGGCCAGCGAACGGGCGCGGCGTGGCCGCGTCACTTGCCCGCAGCGCTCGCGAGCCTCTAGTTTGTCGCGCCTCGCGGCATGCTGCCCGCGTCCCCATCGTCTAGAGGCCCAGGACACCGCCCTTTCACGGCGGTAACACGGGTTCGAATCCCGTTGGGGACGCCACACGAGCGGAGACGCACGAGGACGCACACGGAACCGCAAACACTTACGCGTGCGCCCGTCCCCGTCAGTCCCGCTCCGTCCCCTCGTCACGTTCCCGAACGGCGCCGCGACCGCAGCCGACATCGACGAGTTCTCTTCGTCCCCTAGCGGCGCCGTGCTTCGAGTGCCTCGTGGATCGCCTGCGCGGCCTTCTTGCCGGCGCCGGCGGCGAGGATGACCGTGGCGGCGCCGGTCACGGCGTCGCCGCCTGCGAACACCAGCGGCCTGGACGTGAGCCCGGTCCGCTCGTCGGCGATCAAACCGCCGTGCCGGTTCGTCGCGAGCCCCTTCGTCGTGCGCGTGAGCAACGGGTTCGGCGTCGTGCCGATGGCGAGGATCACGTTGTCCGCCGGCAGCACGAACTCGGAGCCGGCGATCGGGATCGGCCGCGCGCGGCCCGAGGCGTCGGGGGCGCCCAGCTCCATCCGCTGGCAGCGCAAGCC
>DATLUU010000639.1:0-7206 GCA_035577885.1 Verrucomicrobiia bacterium | reverse complement strand
CTTCACGCCCTTCACCCAGCCGTCGAAGTAGGTCGCGTACGCCTCCGAGGCCGCGATCGTGGGGCACAGCGCCACGCCGCGCTGTTTCATGAGCTTGAACACGTCGGGCGTGCCGTCGGTGCCGTGCTCGATCGTCTGCACGCCGGCGAGCGTCGCGCGCCGCATGCCCTCCGCGGTCTGCGCGTGTGCCGCCACCGCGCGGCCGCTGCCGTGGGCGGTGGCGACGATGGCGTTCATCTCCTCCTGGCTGAACGTGGGCAGCGCTTCGCCGTTCGGGCCCCAGCGGTAGTCGGCGTAGAACTTGATCCAGTCGGCGCCGTGGCCGATCTGGTTGCGCACCACGCGCGTGCACTCCTCGATCCCGCTCGCTTCCTCCGCCCCCTGCGGCGGATCGAACGCGTAGCGCGAGCGCCGCGGACCGTAGCTGCCGGTGGCGACGATGGCGCGCGTGGTGGTGATGATGCGCGGCCCCGGCACCACGCCCTTCTCGATCGCCTGCTTGAGCTCCACGTCGCCGGCGCCGGCGCCCTCGGTGCCGAGGTCGCGCGTGGTGGTGATGCCCGCCGCGAGCGTGGCGCGCGCGTGGGCCACCGCCTCGACCATGCGGAAGCCGTAGCTCTCTTTCAGCACCTGGTCGTCCCACAGCGTCTCGTTGTACGGGTGCAGGAACAGGTGCGAGTGGCCCTCGATCAGGCCCGGGATGAGCGTGGTGCCGGGAAGCGCGATGCGCTCGGCACCGGAGGGGACCTTCGTCGAATCTGCGCGGCCGACGCTCTCGATGCGGTTGCCGCGCACGACCACGACCCAGCCCTTCTTGGGCGCGTCGGCGACGCCGTCCCACACCGCGTCGGGTGCGAGCACGATCGGCGGCGCGGGCTCACCGGAAGCGCGCGGCTGGGCGGAGGCCGTGGCGGCGAGCGAGAGCGCGAGTAACGAGGCGACGGGGCGGCGAGTCGAGCGGCGCGGCATGGCGGGGACCCTCCGTGACGTGTCGGAGATCAGGGCGGGGAATCTCCGCCGTTCAGCCGTCCGCGGCAAGCGTTCAGCACTAGCCGCGGCCGCCGGCGAGATTCCGCGCTTCGGGGAGCGCGCGCAGCCGCAGCATCGCCACGATGCCGATCGCGGGCCCGGGCGCGAGCATGGCGAACGCGGCCGTCCATCCCCAGTGCTCGTGCAGCAGCGGCACGAGCCACAGCGTCGCCACCGTGAGCGTGAAGCCGAGCGCCAGCTGCAGCGTGAGCGCGGTGCCCACGTAGGCGGGATCGGCGAGCTCCGTGACCATGGTCGAGAACTGCGCCGAGTCCGCCACCACCGACGCGCCCCACACGAGCACCACCGCAAGCAGCACCCACGTGGGACCGTTCGCCGTGAACCCGATCGCCAGCGCGCATGCGCACGACACCACCATGGCGAGCGCCGCGCTCGTCGTGCGTCCCACTCGATCGCTGTAGGCGCCCGCCCACCACGAGCCGGCGAACCCGGCGGCGATCGCCGCGAACGCCCACAGCGGCGCCGCGGCCGCCGCACCCTTGCGCGCCAGCACATCCGAGAGAAACACGGCAACCCAGCCCCACATCGCGTACAGCTCCCACATGTGGCCGAAGTAGCCGATGCACGCGAGCCGCACGCCGCGGTCGTGAAGCACGCGGGCCGCCTGCGCGGGATCGAAGCGCGCGCGCGGGAACGGGAACGGGCCCTCGCGCACCGCGAGCGTGCCCACCGCCGCGCCCGCGAGCGTCAGCGCGCTGGTGGCGAGCACCACGTCGCGCCACGGGAACGCCGCGCCGAGGCCGCGCACGAGGTGCGGCGCCGCGGAGCCGAGCGTCAACGAGCCCACCATGATGCCGAGCGCGCGGCCGCGATCGGCGCGGAACCACGTCGCCATGAGCTTCAAGCCCGTCGGGTAGACGCCGGCGAGGAACACGTTGGTGAGGAAACGCAGCGGCAGGCCGAGCCCGGGATCGTTCGCGAGACCGAACGCGGCATTCGCCGCCGCCGCCGCGATCGCGGCGAGCACGAGCAGCCGCCGCGCCGGCACCAGGTCGACGAGGTTCGTGATCGCCGAGACCAATGCGCCGGTGACGAAGCCCAACTGCACCGCGATGGTGAGCCACGAGCCCTGCGCGGGGGTGAGCGCCCAGGCCTCGCGCAACGGGCCGATCACCGCGGTGCCCGAGAACCACGTGCTCATGCCCAGCAGCGACGTGAGCGCGAGCCACACCAGTGCGCGCCAGCGCGCCGCGGATGGCGCGGCAGCCTCGGCGGCGCTCCCGGGCGTCACTTCAGCTCGAAGACGGCCGCGAGCCGGTCGTGCGGCCGAGGTCGCGCTGCGAGCGCGCCGCGATGCCGCGGACGATGGCGGCGTTCAAGAGCATGAACAACGCCAGCGGGATCATGCGCGCGGCGAGCCCAACGGCCAGCGGCCAGGCGCTCGGAAACGGCGGCGCGAACCCGGCCATGAGCATCGACCACGGTACGCCAAGGATCGCGGCGAACATGCTGCCGATGCCGGGGTGGCCGAGCAGCGTCTCGACCAGCATCGCCACGAGCGCCAGGGCGCACACCACGAGGTACGTGCGCGCGGCGCGCCGGCCCCATGCGGACATGCTCGATGGCTCCGGGGACCCTCCGGTCTGCGAAGGCGGAGCGGGCTCCGGCTCAGTCACGCAGGCCGCCGGGCACCTTGGCGGTGCCCTTGGCGATGCGATCGTTCCATGACTCGAACGGCTTGCCGCGCGTGTCGTCCACCATGGTGATGCAGCCCGGCACCGGGCAGACGTGCGAGCACAGGTTGCAGCCCGTGCACTCGTCCCAGTCGGCCCAGGTGACGTGGATGCCGGTCGCCTGCGCGCGGGCGATGGCGACGTCGCGCGTGGGCGCGCGGTGGCCCTTGGGGAGCGGGTGCTCGCCGGTGTGGATGCAGTGCACCGAGGTGTCGCGGCAGGCCACGTAGCAGAGGTCGCAGCCTATGCACTTCTCCGGATCGATGTGCGCCGCAACCTTGTAGTTCAGGTCCAGGTCGCCCCACTCGGTGTACGCCCCGAGCGCGGCGCCGCGAAGCTCGTTCACCGACTTCATGCCCTTCGAGTCGAGGAAGTTGGAGAGCCCGTCGATCATGTCCTCGACGATGCGAAAGCCGTAGTGCATGGCCGCGGTGCACACCTGCACGCTCGTCGAGCCGAGGGCGATGAACTCCGCCGCGTCACGCCAGGTGGCGATGCCGCCGATGCCCGAGATGGGCACGGTGACGCGCTCGTCGCGCCCAAGCGCCGCCACCATGTGCAGCGCGATCGGCTTCACGGCCGGCCCGCAGTAGCCGCCGTTCGTGGCGCGCTTGCCCACGACCGGCTCCGGCACCATCTTGTCGAGGTCGACGGCGGTGATGCTCTTGATGGTGTTGATGAGCGAGAGCCCGTGCACACCCGCTTCCACCGCGGCCACGCCGGGCTCCAGGATGTCGCCGATGTTGGGCGTGAGCTTGATCAGGACGGGTATGGTCGAGTACTTCACCGCCCAGCCGGCCACGATCTTCAACACCTCGGGCTCCTGGCCCACGGCCGAGCCCATACCCCGCTCGCACATGCCGTGCGGGCAGCCGAAGTTGAGCTCGAGGCCGTCGGCGCCGGTGTCGATCGTCCGCTGGATGATGTCGCGCCAGTCCTCCTCGGACTCGACCATGAGCGACACGATCACGGCGCGGTCGGGGTAGCGCTTCTTCACCTCGCGCACCTCGCGCAGGTTGACCTCGAGCGGCCGGTCGGTGATCAACTCGATGTTGTTGAAGCCCACCATGCGCGTGCCGTTCACGTGCAGCGCGCCGAACCGGCTCGACGTGTCCACGATCGGGTCGCCGAGCGTCTTCCACACCGCGCCGCCCCAGCCCATGTCGAACGCGCGCATGATCTGCTCGCCGGTGTTCGTGGGCGGAGCGCTCGCCAGCCAGAATGGGTTGGGGCTCTTGATGCCGGCGAACGAGATGGAGAGGTCGGCCATGGGCTTCCCCTGCAGGGATCGGGTCTGGGGCTCGCGGGCCCGCGGTGGCGTATCCGGGCAGCATAAACGGCCGCGGCCGGCGGGCGCTACGGAGTAGCTCCAAGCTTCCCGAGCGAGGGGCTACGCCCCCCAGTCCCACTGCACGCGCACGCCGTGCTTCTCGAGCGCGCTCGTGATCGCGGTGTAGGCGCGCTGGTCGGCGCCCACGCGCTCGAGCGGCATGACGCCGGGCCGGGTCGAGCCGCCGCCGGCGACCCACTGCGCCACCGCGGACGTGGTGAGCGCCGTGGTGCGCGCCATCGCCGAGAGCTGCGACGCCTCGTCGTAGCGGTCGATCAACGTCGCGCGCTGCACCTTCATGCCACGCTTCACCACGGTCATCATCGCCACCAGGTCGCGGGGCGGGGTCACCACGCACTTGTCGCGGAACTCGTCGAGGAACCGGCCCGACTCGACCAGTGGCTTCACCGCCTCGGCATGCCCGGGCCAGCGCAGCGTGCGCTCGCTCATCACCTGCACCTCCGGCATGGTGGAGATGATCGTGCGCAGGCCATCCGAAAGGAACGACTCCATCTCCCCCACGCCCGGCACCTGCACGCGGTCCAGGTCGGCGAAGGCGGGCAGTACGGTGGGACGCCCCTCGCGAACCACGCGTGCGGGCCGGATGTACTCCTCGAGAAGGTCCTCGAGCGGCCAGGTCACGATGTAGCCGTAGGGCCGCGAGCGGTCCTGCGACACGCCGCCGACGTAGATCGTGACCTCCTCCGGCATGCCGTCCGCAGCCGCGTGGCCCACGCACAGGTGCGTGAGGCCGGGCGCCAGGCCGCAGTCGGGGTAGATCGACACGCCGGCGTGCCGGGCGTCCTCGTCCAGCTCGAGCGGGTCGGCGGCGGTGAAGCTGACATCGACGAGCGTGCGCTTCGCCTCGATCGCCGCCTGCATGGCCCCGAAGCCGAGCTGCGACGGCAGGGCGCCCACGGCGAGGTCGTATTCGCGCATGCGGCGCGCCAGCTCGGTGATGTCGGCGACGTCGGCCTCCAGCCAGCGCAGGTTCCCGCGCGGCGGCAGCTGCGGCTCGCGGATGTCGGCGACGTCCACGTGCGTGTTGCTCACCTTGTACGCCAGGTCCGTCGCGATCACCCGTCCATGCTGGCCACCGCCGAGCACCAGGATCTTCATCGACGCGTCGGTTCCTTCCGTGCGCTGGGGCGGCTCATCGGCGTGCCGTGGCCACCCACGGGGATGGAAGCGCGGCGACCGCACACCGCGGACGCCGCGACGGCGTGCACTCTACCCCATTGGTCGTATTGCCACGACGCGGCGGCTCCACTAGTTTCCACGGCGTGCGCCTAGCCATCCCGCGAGAGACCGCGCCGCGTGAACAGCGCGTCTCACTGATCCCCGAGACCGTCGCCAAGCTCGTGAAGGCCGGATTCCAGGCCGTGGTCGAGGCCGGAGCCGGCCTGGCCGCGGGCCACACGGACGCGGCCTACCAGAAGGCCGGCGCCACCGTGGCCGGCGATCTCGCGGCGTGCGTGGCGGGTGCGAACGCGATCTTCAAGGTGCGCGAGCCCTCCGCCGCCGAGATCGAGGCCTTCCCCGAGGGTGCGCTGCTGCTGGGCCTGCTCGGCCGCGGCGAGGACGCCGAGCAGATGGCGCGCTATCGCGCGCGCCGCCTGGGCGTGTTCTCGCTGAACGCGCTGCCGCGCATCTCACGCGCACAGAAGATGGATGCGCTGTCGTCCATGGCGGCGTGCGCCGGCTACAAGGCGGTGCTGCTCGCGGCCGGCACGTCGGGTAAGTTCTTCCCGCTGCTGATGACCGCCGCCGGCACCGTGGCGCCGTCGCGCGTATTCGTGCTCGGCGCCGGCGTCGCGGGCCTGCAGGCGATCGCCACCGCGCGCCGGCTGGGTGCGGTCGTGGAGGCGTTCGACGTGCGCCCCGCGGTGAAGGAGGAAGTCCAGAGCCTCGGCGCCGCGTTCGTGGACATGGCGATCGGCGACGCCGGCGTGGGCGCCGGCGGGTACGCGAAGGAGATGGACGAGCAGAAGAACGAGTTGATCCGCCAGACCATCGCCAACCGGCTGCCGAACACCGACGTGGTCATCTCCACCGCCGCCATCCCCGGCAAGCGCGCGCCGCTGCTGCTGCCCGCGGCGTCGGTGGCGCTCATGAAGCCCGGATCGGTGATCGTGGACCTGGCCGCCGACGGTGGTGGCAATTGCGCGTTGACGAAGCCCGGCGAGACCGTGGTCGCGAACCACGTCATCATCCACGGCCCGCTCGACATCGCCGCCACGCTGGCGAAGGACGCGAGCCAGATGTACTCGCGCAACCTCTACGAGCTGATCGTCCACCTCGCCAAGGACGCCAAGCTGAACGTCGACTTCGCCGACGAGATCACGCGCGGCTGCTGCCTCACCTACGAGGGCCGCGCCACGAGCGAGCTGGCCACGGCGGGGAGGGTGGCATGAGCGCGTCGCTGATGGCGGAGATCTGGGTGTTCGCGCTCGCGGTGTTCGTCGGAATCGAGGTCATCTCCAAGGTGCCCGTGGTGCTGCACACGCCGCTCATGTCGGGTACGAACGCCATCCATGGCATCGTCATGCTCGGCGGCGTGCTGGTGCTGGCGAGCGCTCACGGCCCGGCGCTCACCACGCTCGGCTTCCTCGCCGTGGTGCTGGGCGCCATGAACCTGTTCGGCGGCTTCGTCGTCACCGACCGCATGCTGGAGATGTTCAAGGCCAAGAAGCAGAAGCCGCTGCCGGCGAAGAAGCCATGAAGTTCGTGTTCGAGTTCCTCTACCTGCTCGCCGCGGTGCTGTTCATCGTCGGCTTGAAGTTCCTGTCCACTCCCGCTCACGCGCGCCGCGGCAACACCACCGCCGCCCTCGGCATGCTGGTCGCGACGCTGACGCTGCTGGCGGGCATGATGGTGAACCCCGAGAGCGGGCCGCCGCACAACCTCGGGCTCATCGTCACCGCCATCGCCATCGGCGCGGTCGCCGGCGCCGTGGGCGCGCGCCGTGTCGCCATGACCGACATGCCGCAGATGGTGGCGATCCTGAACGGCTGCGGTGGCGGCTCGGCGGCGCTCATCTCCACCGCCGAGTTTCTTCACATGAGCACGTCGCGGGCCGGCGCCGACACCATGTTCGGCACCATCATCGGCTCGATCTCGTTCTCGGGCAGCGTGGTGGCGTTCGCGAAGCTC
>DATLUU010000638.1:0-4156 GCA_035577885.1 Verrucomicrobiia bacterium | reverse complement strand
CTGCTGCGCACATTGGGGAAGGCTTCACGGGTGGATCTCGGGTTCGAGACCCGGAACGCGCTCGTGATCTCGCTGGATGTATCGAAGAGTGGGTACACCCCCGAGCGTGGGCATCAGTTCTATGACGAGTTGCTCGCGAGGGTGCGCGAGCTCCCGGGGGTCACGAGCGCCGCGATCGCGCGGCACGTTCCGCTCAGCGACCCGGGGATGGTCACGTCCGTGGAGCTGACCAACTTCACCCCGCCAGATGGCCAGGAGCCCGACGTCGCCTTCACGTCCGTGACGCCGGAGTACTTCAAGACACTCGGCATGCGCCTGGTGCGCGGCCGCGACTTCGGCCCCGAGGACGGCCTCGGACAACAGGCGGTCATCGTGAACCAGGCGTTCGTCGATCGCTTCTGGCGCGGCCTCGACCCCCTGGCACAGCGCGTGAAGAACTTCGGTGACCACGGCTCCGAGATCGTCGGCGTCGTCGCCAACGCCAAGCTCATCAGCGTCCGCGACGAAGGCGTGCCGATGCTCTACGTACCGTTCAACGCGTTCTACACACCCAACACGAACCTCGTGCTGCGGACCCGCGCAGATGCCGGCGCCGTGCTCGCCGCGGCGCGGTCCATCGTCCAGCGCCTGGACCGCAACGTGCCCGTCTATCGTGCTCGCTCGTTGGCGGAGCAGGTCGCGGTCTCGCTCGGGCAGGAGCGCACCATCGCCGGTCTGCTCACGGCGTTCGCGGCCCTCGCCCTGCTGCTGGCCGCCGTGGGGCTCTACGGCGTGATCTCCCATATGACCCAGATCCGCGCGCACGAGTTCGGCGTGCGCCTCACCCTCGGTGCGCTTCCTACCGACGTGCTGCGGCTGGTGGTGGGGCAGGGCGCGCGTCTGGCGCTCGTGGGGATGGCGCTCGGACTGGCGGCCGCCGCGATGGCCAGCCGCGTGCTCTCGACGCTGCTCTACGGCGTCAGCCCGACCGACGCGCTGACGTTCGCCTGCATCGGAGGCGTACTATTGCTCGTGGCCGTGGCGGCGAGCGCGATCCCAGCGCTGCGCGCGTCGCTCGTGAATCCGGTGAAGACGTTGCGCTACGAGTGAGCCGCGGCCCGCGCGCTCCAGGATTGAAAGAGGAGAAGACCATGAACGTCCCCCATCCCTCCCGGATGCCCGCCCGTCTGGCGCGGCGCGCGCCGATCGTACTCGCCCTGTTGTTCGCGGGTGCGGCCCACGCCGAGACGAGATCTCCGGCCGCTACCTCGTCCTTCCTGCATGGCTGCTCCGGCGAGCTCAAGAACACCTCGGTTTCGATCACCGACGACGACGGGCGCCAGAAGTGGACGATCAAGCTCGAAGGCAGGCGCTGCCGGATCGACTTCCGCATGGAAGGCAAGGCGACATTCAACGACGACTTCACCGATCTCGTGAGCCTTACGCCGGGCGGATCGTTCCGGCTCGACGTCACCGACGACGGCGAGCGGCGCCAGCTCTCCATCACGCCCGGGGTGAATGGCCTCGAGCGGAGCTGGAAGGTGAACGGGCGCGAGCAGCCCTACGACGCCGCGGCCCGCGCCTGGCTCGGTGAGTTCCTGATCGAGATGGACCGCAGGACTGCGGTAGCCGTGGACCAGCGGCTGCCGATCCTGCTCAGGAAAGGTGGCGTCTCGGGCGTGCTCGCCGAGACCGCGCAGATGCCGAGCGACTACGCGAGGAACGTCTACTACACGAAACTGGCGGCCGCGACGCACTTGTCGAGCGCCGACCAAGTGCGTGTGCTCGCCCAGGCCTCAACGCTGGGGACTTCGGACTACTACGACGCCGAGCTGCTCAAGGGGCTCGGCCTGCGCGCCCGAGACGACGCCCAGGTTCGGGCCGCCATGGTCCGGATGATCCAGTCGATGTCGTCCGACTACTACCAGGCGGAATCGGTGAAGCAGGCCCTCGGAACCGGACCGCTGGATGCACGCGAGGTGGACTTCCTGATCGACGTCATCCAGAAGATGGAATCCGACTACTACAAGACCGAGGTGCTGAAGCAGATCCCGGACAAGATCGACGCTTCGCAGCGGAAGAAGCTGGCCGCGGTCGCGCGCGACATCAAGGAGGATTCGTACGCGTGCGAGTTCGTGAAGGCTCTGGCGGCGAGCAGCGATCGCAGTGAGGTGCGCACGCTCATCGATGCCGCGGCGACGATCGACAGCGAGTACTACCTCTCGGAGTCGGTCAACGCGATCCTCGCCAACTCCTCGCTGACGGATGCGGACCTGCTTGCGATCGTGAAGACCGTGGCGCCGACCAAGTCCGAGTACTACCGGGCCGAGATGCTTCGTCACGTTCTCGCGCATCGCGCCGTGACGGAGCCGGTGCGTCGGGCAGCGCTCGACGCGACGGGTGGGATGTCGAGCTACTACCGGGAGGAGGTCGAGAAGGCGTCGGGGGGGAGGTAGGTTTGAGCCCGTCCTTGCATGAACCGCCCAAGTTCGTGTAAACACGCGGCCTAGCGCGATGCGTTTGCTTCGCTACAATCCAGCGGAACTGCGCCCGGTCGCGCCGGGTATCAGGAGACTCTCCTGGGGGGTTAATGCTCCATCGCAAACGAGGCTCTTTCACCCCGTCGCAGGCCGTCCGCTTCCATCTCTTCCTTGCTTCGTGGCTCACGGTCGCGGGTGGGCTGTTTGCGCCGGCCCGTGCGGCCACGACCAATGACCTGCTCGCGCAGAACACCCAGCCGGCTCGTGACTCCGTCGGGGCCTCTCCGGTCCAGAGGTACACCCCCGCAACCTCGGCACTGGCCGCAAAGCCCAGGGCCAACAGCATCCATCTGTCCGGGGGGCTCTTCGCACCGATCGAGACCAATGCCCCGAGCCCGATGGTCGGATTGCGCCTCGGCAGGCGGTTGGGCGCACACCTCCAAGGGGGGCTCCTGGTCGACTGGGTGCTCGAACGGAAGAACGTGGAGCAGCCGATCAACACGCTTCCGGGTCTGCAGCCCCAGCTGATCCTCGCCCGTGCCAGCGGATCCCTGGTGCCGGTGATGGCGTTCTTCGAGGTCAGCCTCACCGAGAAGCGCTTCCTGGTGCCGTATGGCGGTATCGCTGCCGGCTACGAGTGGCTATCCCTCAAGGCCGATGATTTCGTGACCGGCGAATCGGCCTCGGCGACCTACGCGAACTACGCGTGGCAGGGCTGGGGCGGGATGGGCATCCGGCTGGACCAGGGCCTTCGCGTCGATTTCGAGCTCTGCTACAACGGCGGATCGCTCGAGCGCGATGCACCCAATTCCAACGGGCTGCGTGAGGCGGTCCGCGTGAATGGTGTGGGAGCCAGGGTGGGCTTGGACATCCGTTACTAGAGATGTCGCGTCAGGGCGGAGCCATGAGCCCACGCTTCGCAGCACGACGCATCGTGCCGCTGCTCGCGTCGTGCTTGTCCTTCGCCGCGCCTGCGTTCGCGGCCCCCGCGCCAGCGCTCGGGCCCAACGTCTGGTCGATGCAGCTCGATGGCGGACTCTACGCGCCGATCCAGGGCAGCGGCGCGAGCCCCACGGCCGGAGTGCGCTATTGCAAACACTTCAGCCCGCATCTGCAGGGCGGCATGTTCTCGGCATGGTCGTTCAAGCGCGCCAAGCTGGAGGCGCCCACCGGTGGCCAGGGCAGCGACTCACAAGTCGAGCTCGCGCGGGTCGACGCGAACCTGGTGCCGCTCATGGGATTCCTGCAGGTGGACCTCACCGACAGGTTCCTCGTGCCCTTCTTCGGCTTCGGTGTGGGCTACGAGTGGCTGATGCTTCATTCGTTCGACCATCGCACCGGAGCGCAAGAAAAGGCGCGCTATGCCAATCTTGCGTGGCAGACCTTTGCCGGCGTCGGCCTGCAGCTCACCACCATCTGGCGCGTGAACGGCGAGCTCTACTACAACGGGGGCTCGCTGGAACGAGAGGTGCGCCTGCCTGACGGGACCGTGCAGCGTGAAGCGGTCGACGCGAACGGCGTCGGACTCCGCGTGGGCCTGGACATGAAGTTCGATTGAAGCCCTGAGGTGCCCGTGACGAAGCCCATGGATGAGCGCAGTCGCAGCAGGAAAACGGCAGGACGCCCACAGCGTGCCGAAACGGCCGCGCCCGCACCGGCCGAGAAGGCCCCGCCCAAGCCCCGCAAGCGCGCCACCG
>DATLUU010000637.1:0-3734 GCA_035577885.1 Verrucomicrobiia bacterium | reverse complement strand
TCGCGCGCGGGCCCGCGGACGCGCTCGCGGTCAGCAAGCGGGCAATCGCGCTCGAGTCGCACATGACCCTCGAGGAAGCACTCGACCACGAGGCGCGCGTGCAGGCGGAACTGATGACGCACCCCGATTACCGCGAAGCGTACGAGGCGTTCCGGGCCAAACGGAGCCCCACGTTCCAGTGACCGGGCTCGACCTGTCGCCGGTGCGCGCCTTCCTCGGCGCGGGCCACGAGCGGCTCGCTGGCGAGGTGGCGGCGTTCGCCGCCCGCGAGCTGCGCGAGCGTCCTGAGCCAGCGGACGACACCGCGGCGCGGCGCGAGGCGCGCGCACTGCTCGCGGCGATGGGGAAGGCGGGCGTGTTCGCCTCGATCGGCGCCATGGACTGGCGCGGTTGCTGCCTGGCTCGCGAAGCTCTCGCCGCGGCGTCGCCGCTTGCCGACGCGGTGTTCGCGCTCCAGGGGTTGGGGCTCGTCCCCATTCTTCTCAGTCGCAACGCCGCGATGGTCGAGCAGTGGGTCGCGCCCTCGCTCGACGGCCGCGCCATGGCGGCGTTCGCCATGACCGAGCCCGAGGCGGGCTCCGACGTCGCCTCGCTCGCGACGCGCGCGCGACGTGATGGCGACCACTACGTGCTGGACGGCGCCAAGTGCTTCATATCGAACGCCGGCATCGCCGACTACTACTCCGTGTTCGCGACCACGGACCCCGGTGCGGGCGGGCGCGGGATCGGCTGCTTCGTCGTGCCCGCCGAGACACCGGGGTTGAAGTTCGTACGCGCACAGGTGCTCTCGAGCCCGCACCCGCTCGGCGAGATCGCGCTCGAGGGCTGTCGCGTGCCGGTCGCGAACCGGCTGGGCGAGGAGGGGAAGGGGTTCGCGCTGGGCCTGAAGACGCTCGATCGCCTGCGCGCCACCGTGGGCGCCGCCGCGTGCGGCATGGGCGCGCGTGCGCTCGCGGAGGCACTGGCGCATGCGCGCAGCCGGAAACAGTTTGGCAAGCCGCTGGGGGAGTTCCAGCTCGTCCAGGAGAAGCTCGCGCGCATGGCCACCGAGCTGACCGCGGCGCGGCTGCTGGTCTACCGCGCGGCGCACGCGGCCGACGCCGGCGCCGAGCGCGTGACGCTGGAGGCGGCCATGGCGAAGCTCCACGCCACCGAGGCGGCGCAGCGCATCGTGGACGACGCGGTGCAGGTCCTGGGCGGCCAGGGCGTGCTCGCCTCGAGCCCGGTCGACCGGCTCTACCGCTCGGTGCGCGCGCTCCGCATCTACGAGGGCACGAGCGAGGTGCAGCACCTGGTGATCGCGGGGCTGCTGCTCAAGGAAAGCGAAGGATGACGCCCCGGCGACCGGCTTCGTTTCGAACGGCGTGCTCGCAGGCGGTGCGACTGTGAAAATCACCTGCCTCGGCGGTGGCCCGGGCGGCCTGTTCTTCGCCTCGCTCTTGAAGCAGGCCGACCCGCGACACGACGTCACCGTGCTCGAGCGCAACCAGCCGGACGACACGTTCGGCTTCGGCGTGGTGTTCTCGGACGCCACGGAGGAAGCGCTCGCCAAGGCGGACCCGTTGATCACCGCCGCCATGGGGCGGCACGCGCACCGCTGGGACGACATCGAGATCCTCTATCGGGGGGAGACGCTGGTCTCGACCGGCCACGGCTTCTCGGGGCTCTCTCGCCGCACGCTGCTGACGCTGCTGCACGAGCGCTGCCGCACCGCCGGCGTGCGCCTCTGCTTCGGGCACGACGTCCACGATCCGGAGCGCCATCGCGACGCCGACCTCGTCGTCGCCGCCGACGGCGTCCACTCGATCGTCCGCGAGCGCTACCGCGACGCGTTCCAGCCGCGGATCGACGAGCGCCCGAACCGGTTCGTGTGGCTGGGCACGACGCGGCCGTTCCCGGCCTTCACGTTTTACTTCAAGTCCAACCAGTACGGCCTATGGCGCGTCCATGCTTACCAGTACGAGCCCGGGGCCTCCACGTTCATCGTCGAGGCCACGGAGGCGACCTGGCGCGCGGCGGGGCTCGACCGCGTCGACGAGGCGGCCACGATCCGCTTCTGCGAAGCGCTGTTCGCCGACGAGCTGCAGGGCCACCGGCTGGTCTCGAACCGCTCGGTGTGGCGGCGCTTCCCCACGGTGCGCAACGAGCACTGGCACCACGAGAACGTGGTGCTCCTCGGCGACGCCGCGCACACCGCCCACTTCTCGGTGGGCTCGGGCACGAAGCTGGCGATGGAGGACGCGATCGCGCTCGTCGCGGCACTCGGCGAGCACGCGCGCGTGCCCGAGGCGCTCGCGGCGTACGAGGCCGCACGCCGGCCCGCGGTGGAGAGCCTGCAGCGCGCGGCGCAGGTGAGCCTGCAGTGGTTCGAGGACACCGAGCGCTACATGTCGCTCGAGCCCATCCAGTTCGCGTTCACGCTGCTGACGCGCAGCCTGCGCGTGACGCACGAGAACCTCAAGCTGCGCGACCCGGCGTTCGTGCGGCGCGTGGACGAATGGTTCGCGGGCAAGGCGTTCGCGGCGGCGGGAGCGGAGAGACCCGAGACCCAGGCGCCGCCTCCTCCCATGTTCACACCCTTCAAGCTGCGCGAGATGACGCTTTCGAACCGCGTCGTGGTCTCGCCCATGTGCCAGTACACGGCCGAGGACGGCATGCCCGGCGAGTGGCACCTGGTGCACCTGGGTTCGCGCGCGATCGGCGGCGCCGGGCTCGTGGTCGCGGAGATGACCGACGTCAGCGCCGAGGCGCGGATCACGCCGTGGTGCACCGGGATGTGGAAGCCGGAGCAATCGGAGGCGTGGCGCCGCATCGTCGACTTCGTGCACGCGAACTCGGCGGCGCGAATCGCGATGCAGCTCGGCCATGCCGGGCGCAAGGCGTCGACGATGAAGATGTGGGAGGGGGACAACGAGCCGCTGCCCGCGGGCGGCTGGCCCGTGGTCTCGGCATCACCGCTCCCGTACAAGCCCTACAGCCCGGTGCCGCGCGAGGTCACGGCCGCCGACATGCGCTCGATCGTCTCCGACTACGTGCGCGCCGCTCGGCTCGCCGAGCGGGCCGGATTCGACATGCTCGAGCTGCACATGGCGCACGGCTACCTGCTCGCGAGCTTCCTCTCGCCGCTCACGAACCGTCGCCGCGACGAGTACGGCGGGCCGCTCGAACGCCGGCTGCGCTTCCCGCTCGAGGTCTTCGACGCGGTGCGCGCCGAGTGGCCGGCGGCGAAGCCCATGAGCGTGCGCATCTCCGCGGTGGATTGGGCGCCTGGCGGCATGGAGCCCGCGGACGCCGTGCAAGTGGCGCGCGCGTTCCGCGCCCACGGCTGTGACGCCATGGACGTCTCCGCGGGGCAGACGGTGGAGGACCAGAAGCCGGTCTACGGCCGGCTCTTCCAGACGCCGTTCGCCGACCGCATCCGGCACGAGGTGGGGATCGCCACCATGGCGGTCGGAAACATCTCGTCCTACGCCGACGTCAACACCATCCTCGCCGCGGGCCGCGCCGACCTCTGCCTGCTCGCGCGCGCCCACCTCTGGGACCCCTACTGGACGCGGCACGCCGCGTACGAACTGGGATGGCCGCTGCGCTGGCCCGGCCAGTACGCCACGCTCGACCGGTATCGCCCGCGCTTCATCTGACCTTATCAAGCACGAGGACGCCCCATGTCGGTCACGTACTCGAGCTACCTCAAGCTCGACGAGCTGCTCTCGCTGCAACAGCCGGTCTCGGAC
>DATLUU010000636.1:0-7583 GCA_035577885.1 Verrucomicrobiia bacterium | reverse complement strand
CGCGTCGTAGAGCGGGCGCACCTCGGGGGCGAGCCCCATGCGCGCCGCCGGCTGGCTGCTCGCGGGCGGGGACCCAGCCTCGCCGGGGCCGCCCTGGACCGCGCAGGAGGCGGAGATCACGGCCAGCGTGGCCGCAGACGCGAGAATTCTGGCGAACCCTTTGCGCGTCATCACGTTATGCCTCTCCATGCCCGAAATCCGGGCCTGTACGCGGCCACGGCCAGGAAATTGGCCCTTGGCGCGGATGCTAGATGACACTTATCATGCATTATACGTTTTTTGCGCAGCAGGCCCCCGCCTGATGCACCCGAGCGAGACACCCTTTACGGGAGCCCCCACTCTAATGACCAGGCCGCTGCGTATTGCCCTGCTTGGGTGCATGAGCTATCTCATGCTCGCCCACTCCGCGTCGACCGCTCCCGTTGCATTGGATGCGCCGGCGCTCGCCACTCCCGATCCGCTGGCGTCATCGTTCGTACACCTCGACGTGACCGCTGGTGCCTCCGGTGCGCCGAACGGGTTCACGATCGAGTGGATGACCCAGGCGCAGTATGACGCGAACGGCGGCACGTGGCCTGCCGAAGGGGACCCGCGCATCAAGTGGGCGCTCTTCTTCGGCTTCCCATCGCTCAACACCGTCGACGGCACGACGTCGTTCATGCTCGGCCCGGACGCGGTCGCGGACATCGAGATCGGCGACATCTTCGACGAGACCGGCGTGGCGTCGACGAACCGCGACGAGCTGTCGCAGGGCACGATGTTCGTCTTCCGCGTGAAGGCGAATGGCGACGGTGGTGATCCCACGGGAGGCATGGGCCTCACCGCGGGCGCAGGGCTGATCGATCCGAGCAAGTACAGCGCCACGCACTACGCCAGCACCAAGGCGCCGCCTGCGAGCACGGACTGCGTGTTCACGCAGGGCTACTGGAAGAACCACCCCGAGGCGTGGCCGGTGAGCTCGGTCAAGCTCGGGAACGTGATCTACACGCAGGCTCAGCTGCTGTCGATCTTCAACACGCCGGCCGCCGGCAACGGCCTGATCTCGCTCGCGCACCAGCTTTGCGCCGTGAAGTTGAACATCGCTTCGGGCGCGGTCGCGCCGGCGGTGACGCTGGCCGCGGTTGCTGCGGCGGACGCGATGATCGGCAGCCTGGTGATCCCGCCGGTCGGCAGCGGCTTCCTCTCGCCGGCGACGACGAGCAACCTCAATGACATCCTCGAGGCTTTCAACGCCGAGGAGGGTAAGGGCACCATCCCTTGCACCGGCGTCGTCGAGGCGAAGGCGCGTACCTGGGGCGAGCTGAAGTCGATGTATCGCTAGTCCGCGCACATCCGAACTTTCACGAGGGGCGCCCCACCAGGGCGCCCTTCGTAATTGGTGGACCACCCCGCGCGCGCCCTCAGAGTCGCTTGTAGTTCGGACCGCCGCCGCCTTCGGGCGTGGTCCAGGTGATGATCTGGTAGGGGTCGGCGATGTCGCACGTCTTGCAGTGGACGCAGTTCGAGGCGTTGATCTGGAGCTTCAGCGCGCCGGGCTTGGCGGGGTCCGGCACCATCTCGTACACGCTCGCGGGGCAGAAGTGCTGGCAGGGGTTGCCGTACTCCTCGCGGCACTTGGTGGCGCACACGCTGGTGTCGGCCACGAGCAGGTGCACGGGCTGGTCCTCGTCGTGCATCGTCCCCGACAGGTAGACGTCGACGAGCTTGTCGAACGTCAGCTTGCCGTCGGCCTTCACCGGGGCCGGCTTCCCGTTGGGGTGGACGTCGCGCAGTTTCTGCATGCGCTCGTGACCCGCATGGCCTTTGAGGTGGCCGCCGAGCGGGTCGAGCCCGCCCATGTACATCTGGAAGCCGGTGCGCGGGAGCGCGGTCCAGAGCCCGCCATCGAACGCCTGGTGGAAGTTGCGCATGCCGCGTAGCTCGGCGCCGGCCCATGAGTCGGCGACACGCTTCTCGTAGCCGGCGAGCTTCGCCGCCGAGAAGTCGCCCGCGAGCAGGCACTCGAACGCCTGCTCCGCGGCGAGCATGCCGCTCTTGATCGCGAGGTGGATGCCCTTCAGCCGCCCGCCGTTCAGGAACCCTGCGGTGTCGCCGCAGAGCAGGAGCCCGTCCGCGTACAGCTTCGGCATCGCGTACCAGCCGCCCTCGGGGATCGCCTTGGCGCCGTAGCTCACCGCCTTGCCACCCTCGAGCAGCGCGCGCACGAACGGATGGGTCTTGAAGCGCTGGAGGTTTCCGTGCGGGTCGCTGGTGGGGTCCTGGGCATCGAGCCCGGTGACGAAGCCCACGTACCAGAGGCTGTCGGACAGCCCATAGATGAACCCGCCGCCGAACGTGCTCGCCGGGAGCGGCCAGTTCATGGTGTGGATGACGCGCCCCTTGCGCGCGCGGCCCGCGGGCACCTCCCACAGCTCCTTCACCCCGGTGGCGTACACCTGCGGCTCGCGATCGCGCGTCAGGCCCAGCGAGCGCTCGAGCTGCTTGGCGACCGTGCCGCGCGGGCCCTCGCAGAGCACGGTGAGCTTTGCCCGGCAGTCGGCGCCGGGCTGGTACGTGGGCTTCTTCTCGCCGTGCTTGTCGATGCCCTTGTCGCCGGTGCGCACGCCGAGGAGCTTCTCGCCCTCGAGCAGCGGATGCTGCGCCGGGGTCTCGGTGGCGATCAGCACGCCGCGCTGCTCGGCCTGCGCCGCGAGCCACTTGCTGAGCTCCCCCAGGCTCAAGATCAGGTTGCCGTGGTTCTGGAGCGCGGGCGGCACGAACGGCAGCTTGAACGCCGAGCGCTCGAACAGGATCTGCACATCGTCCGCGGTCACCTCGGACTCGATCGGGCAGCCCTTCTCCGCGAAGTCGGGCATCAGCTCGCGGAGCGCGCGCGGGTCCATGACCGCGCCGGAGATGCCGTGCGCACCCACCTCGGCGGACTTTTCGAGCACCGCGATGTTCAGCTCGGGAAGCGGTTTCGGGGCACCCACGCCGGAAGGCGTGGGTCCGCTGGCGTTGTGCTTCGCGACCAGGTCCGCCAAGTGGATCGCGCCCGCGAGGCCCGCCGGGCCAGCGCCCACGAACTGCACGTCGAACTCGAGCGTCTCTCGTTCCACGGCCACTCCCTCTTGGATACCGCCGGGCCCTTCGGGCCCGTCGGCCTCGGTGCTCCCGCGGCTTCAGTGCGTCGGGGCCGTCGCCTGGTTGGGTGTCGCCGCGGTGTTCGCGTGCGCCTGTGCTTCCAGCCAGCGCTCGGCGTCGATGGCCGCCATGCAGCCGCTGCCGGCGGCGGTGACCGCCTGGCGATAGACGGCGTCGTGCACGTCGCCGGCCGCGAACACGCCCTCGATGGGCGTGTACGACGATCCCGGCTTCACCAGCACGTAGCCCTTGGGGTCCAGCGGCAGCTGGCCGGCGAGGAAGTCGGTGTTCGGCTTGTGCCCGATGGCCACGAACACGCCGTCGATCGCCATCTCGATGACGTCGCCGCTCTGGGTGTCGCGCAGCTTGACGCCGGTCACCTTGCCGCCGTCGTTGCCGAAGATCTCCGCCACCTCGGTGTTCCACAGGAAGCGGATGCGCGGGTTGGCGACGGCTCGCTCCTGCATGATCTTGCTCGCGCGCAGCGTGTCGCGGCGGTGGACCACGATGACCTCGGGGCAGAAGCGCGTGAGGTAGGTGGCCTCCTCCATCGCGGTGTCGCCGCCGCCGACGACGATGACGCGCTTCCCCTTGTAGAAGAAGCCGTCGCACGTGGCGCACGCGGAGACGCCGAAGCCCATGTACTTCTGCTCGCTCGGGAGCCCGAGCAGCAGCGCCGAGGCGCCGGTGGCGACGATGACGCTCTTCGCCTGGAAGCTCTTGCCGTCGGACCACACCGTGAACGGACGCTTGCTGAAGTCCACCTTCTCCACCGGAGCGTCGATCAGTTCGGTGCCGAAGCGCGCCACCTGCTCGCGGAACAGATCCATCAGCTCCGGCCCCAGGATCCCCTTCGGGAATCCCGGGTAGTTCTCGACGTCGGTGGTGATCGTGAGCTGGCCTCCCGGCTGCAGTCCGGTGAAGACCAGAGGCTTCAGGTTCGCGCGCGCCGTATAGAGCGCTGCGGTATACCCCGCAGGGCCGGAGCCCAGGATGATGACCTCACGGATGCCGGACAAGGCAGTCTCCTCGGAACGGGTGGGCACTCATCGAGCGCACTTTAGATGCTTTGGGCGCGTTCCGGAATCAGCCTCGAGGACCACCCCGATCAGGCGCGCAGCGAGCGCGTGAGCTTCTGCCGCGCCGCCTGGAGCGCGGGGAAGAACCCGCCCACGAGTCCGAGGAGCGCCGCGAAGCCGAGGCCCTGGCCCATGATCTGCGGTGTGACGTGGAACTGGAACGCCATCTCCGAGAACGACTGGAAGTTCGTGGTGCTCGAGGTGATGCCGTTCATGGGCAGAGCCAGCACGCAGCCCACGAGCCCGCCGATCACCGCCACGATCACCGACTCGACCACGAACGAGACGAAGATCGACCACGAGCCGAAGCCCAGCACCGAGAGCATGGCGATCTCGCGCGTGCGCGCGCCGATCGTGGCGTACATGGTGTTCGCCGCGCCGAACACCGCACCCACGGCCATGATCGCGGTGATGAACGTGCCGATCACGGTGATCAGCAGCGTGAACGCCTCGCTCTGCTGGGCGTAGAACGCGCGCTCGCGTCGCACCTGAACCTGAAGTCGCGGGTCGGCCTCCAGCTCCTTCTTCACGCGATCGAACTGCGCCGGGTCCTTCATGCGGAAGACGACGGTCTGGAAGTAGCCCTCGCGGTGGAGCGCCGGCATGAGCACCGCGGCGTCGCCCCAGATCTCGGACTCGAACGCCGAGCCCTTGGCGGTGAACTGGCCGACCACGGTGAAGTCGCGCTGCTCGAAGCGCAGCTTGTCGCCCACGTTGCAGTGCGCGAACCGCCCGGCGATGCGCCTGGCGACGATGACCTCGTCGGTGCCGGGCGTGAACATGCGGCCGGCCACGAGCGTGATGCCGCCGCGCAGGCTGGCGGCCTCCGCATCCACACCGCGCAGCATGACGTTCGAAGAGCCCTTCTGCCCGAGCCGCTCCTTGTTCACCACGATCACCATCTCGGCGCTGGCGAGCGGAGGGCCGGTGGGCGCCACGGCCACCGCCGGGTTCGCCTTCAAGATGTTCACCTGCTCGAGCGTGACGCCGCTCGAGATCTCGCTGTCGGCGCCCTTCCGGAGCACGATGGCGTTGTCGGGCGAGCCGGTGGTGACGAGCGAGGCGCGGAACCCGGCGGCGAGCGCCAGCGCGCCGATGAAGATGGCCACGGTGAGGCCGATGCCGACCGCGGTGGTGGCGGTGGACACGGGCCGGTTGGTGACGCTCCTGAGGTTGTAGACGAACGGGATGGCCATGGCGGTTCCCCTCACTCGACGCGCCGCAGCGCGTCGACGATGCGCAGGCGCGAGGCCTGCACCGCGGGCACCAGACCGCTCACCGCGCCGATCACCACCGCGATGGCGATGCCGGTGAGCACGGTGCCCCAGTAGATGGACATGGGCGGGAAGAAGCCGCCGGGGACGCTGGCGCCGGTGACGAGGGCGCGGGCGCCGAGCGAGCCGAGGAGCCCGCCCCCGAGCGTGATGACGGCGGCCTCGATCACCACCATCCGGAATACGGCGCCGTCGGTGAACCCGAGCGTCTTCAGCACGCCGAACTCGCTCGTTCGCTCGCGGATCGACGTCATCATCGTGTTCGCCGCGATCAGCAGGATGCTGAACACGATCGCGAGCCCGATCACCCGCAGCACGAACGGGATGTTGCCGTACATGCTCACGAACCCGGCCTGGAACGCCTGCTCGGTCTCGGTGAGCGTGGCCGGCGCCGCGTTCTCGAACTGGGAGTCGACCGCGTGCGTGATCGCGCTCGCCTGCGACGGGTCGTTCAGCTCGAGCACGTACGTGCCCACGGCGCCGAAGCCGCCCATACCCTTCTCGTTCAGGTACTTGTAGTGGAAGAACATGGTCTCGTCGCCGAACGACTTCTTCTTCGCGTGGTAGACGGCGCGGATGGTGAACGGCCAGGTCCCGGGATAGATCGTGCCCGCGAGGTTGATCGTCTGGCCCAGCTTCCAGCCCTTCTTCTCCATCAACTTCTGGCCGACGACGCACGCGGTCTGCTCCTGGAAGTAGGAGGCGAGCCGCGGGTCGGCGCCCTCGGGGATGTCCGCGGGCGCGCTCGACGGCGTCGCGTCCACCAGCTCGTAGTCCTTCCCGTAGACGCCGTACCACGGATCGTCCACCGCGAACTGCGCGAAGAACCCCTTCGTGTCCGCGGGATCCTGGGCGCCGAACCAGTTCTGCACCGCCACCCGCTTCACGCCGGGCACCGCCTCGATGCGCGCGCGATAGGCCATCGGGATCCACTGCACGAGCGAGATCTTGTTGCGCGTCACGAGCCGCGATTCGCTCCCCACCTTGATCGACTCCTGGAGCGTGTCGAGGACGCCGCCGAGCGCGCAGAACAGGAACAGCGCCACGGTGACGCTCGCCATGGTGAGGAACGTCCGCAGCGGGTTCCGGAACAGGTTCACGATCACGAGCTTGAGCATCATTTCTCCCTGGCCGGGCCGGAGGCCCGGCTCAAGTCAATTGGACAACACGCCCTTGTCCAGGTGGTAGCGCGTGGTGGCGCGCTCGGCGGCGTGCGGGTCGTGCGTGACCATGACGATGGTCTTCTTGAACTCGCGGTTGAGCCGGCTCAGGAGCTCCAGCACCTCCTCGGCCGACTTCCGGTCGAGGTCGCCGGTGGGCTCGTCGGCGAGCAGCACCTGGGGATCGCTGACGATGGCGCGCGCGATGGCGACGCGCTGCTCCTGCCCGCCGGAAAGCTGACGCGGGTAGTGCTTCAAGCGCTCGCCGAGCCCGACGAGCTGGAGCGCGGTCTCGGCGCGCTTCCGACGCTCGCCCGCGCTCATGCGCACGAGCAGCAGCGGCAGTTCGACGTTCTCCAGCGCGGTGAGGACGGGGATGAGGTTGTAGAGCTGGAACACGTAGCCGATCGAGGCCGAGCGCCAGCGCGCGAGCTGGGCGCCCTTGAGCCGCGCGATGTTCGTGCCGGCCACCTCGAGGTCGCCGGACGTGGGCTGGTCGATGCCGCCGATCAGGTTCAGGAGCGTGGTCTTGCCCGAGCCCGACGGGCCCATCAGCGCCACGAACGCGCCGTCCGGGATCGAGAGCGTCAGCCCGTCCAGGACCCGCAGCTCCTCGGTCTGGCGCCGGTACACCTTCACCACGTTGCGCACGTCCACCGATGCCATCGTCCTCTCCTCCGGATCCGGCGCTTCAATGCGCCGCGAGCTTCACCTTGCTGCCGTCTTTCAATCCCGCGGGCGGCGTGAGCACGAGGCTCTCACCCCCGAGCAGTCCCTGGCGCACCTCGACACGGTCACCTCGCGCCGGGCCCACGTCCGCCGTGTGCTGGCGCGCCATGCCGTTCTCGATCACCCACACGGAAGATCGCCCGCCGGTGTTGACGAGCGCTGCCTGCGGCACGAACACGCGCCGCGGCGCCGCCGCGACCTGCGCGTTCTGTGCATCG
>DATLUU010000635.1:0-2950 GCA_035577885.1 Verrucomicrobiia bacterium | reverse complement strand
CCCGACGCGGCGCAGCCGATCCAGATGCAGATCTGGCTGTTCGCCGGCATCGCGGTGATCCTCGGCATCGTCTACTTCGCGGCGCAGGGTTTCTGGAAGTCGAACGTGCCGCCCGTCGACGGCGCCAACGCGCAGCAGGAGCAGCGCGCCGACGCCGCGCGCGCCGTGCTCGCGAAGGACTCGACCAACGTCACGGCACGGATCGAGCTCGCGAACGTGCTCTACGACACCGGCAACTGGGGCGAGGCGATCGTCCATTACAAGAGCGCCCTGCGGCTGGACCCGAACCGTGCCACCACGGTCGTGGACTTGGGCGTGTGCTTCTATAACCTCGGCAAGTTCGCGGAGGCCGAGTCGCTGTTCGAGCACGCGATCGTGTTGGATCCGCACCAGGCCGTCGCCATGTTCAACCTCGGCATCATCGCCGAGGCCCAGGAGCGCTGGGACGAGGCGCTCGTCCAGTACCATCGCGCGATGCAGTCGGGCCCGCCCGAGGGCATGAAGCCCATCCTCGAGCAGCACATCCAGGCGGCGATGGCCAAGACCGGCAAGACGCCGCCGCCGCTGGCGCGCTAGGGGCGGGGATTCCCGTGGCGGCCGCCGTCATCTAAAGTCACGCGGTCCGTGTCCATGGAATCCATTCGCCGGGCGCTTCGTCCGGCGTCGCGTCCCGGGCGTCAGGGGAGCCTCGTCATGCCGCACTACAACACCGTCATCATCGGCACCGGCCCCGGCGGTTACGTCGCCGCCATCCGCGCCGCGCAGCTGGGCTTGAAGACCGCCGTCGTCGAGAAGGAAGAGCTGGGCGGCACGTGCTTGAACTGGGGCTGCATCCCGACCAAGTCGTGGATCGTGACCGCGCACCTCTTCGAGCAGATCAAGCGCGCCAAGGAGTACGGCATCGTGGTCGGCGAGCCGCAGATCGACTGGCCGGCGCTGGTGGCGCGCAAGAACAAGATCGTGAAGCAGATGACCGGCGGCGTGAAGCAGCTGCTCTCGGGCCGCCAGGTCGACATCCACAAGGGCACGGCGAAGCTGACGTCGGCGAACAAGATCGCGATCGCGAAGCCCGACGGCGGCACGGACGAGATCACCACGGACAACATCGTGCTCGCCACCGGCGCCCACGGCTGGAACCCGCCCGGCTGGGCCCTCGAGGGTGAGCGCGTCATCGGCAGCAAGGAAGCGCTCGATCTCTCGAAGCAGCCGAAGCGGATCGCGATCCTGGGCGGCGGCGTCATCGGCTGCGAGTTCGCGTGCTTCTTCGCCGCCATCGGCACCCAGGTCACGGTCGTCGAGATGCTGCCGCGGCTGGTGATGGCCGAGGACGAGGAGATCTCGTCCGCGCTCGAGCGCGAGATGAAGAAGCAGAAGATCACGGTGAATCTCGGCACCAAGGTCGAAGACCGCCGCGACAATCCCGACGGCTCGCTCACGCTCACGCTCTCGGCTGGCAAGACGCTCGACGTGGACTGCGTGCTGGTCGCGACCGGCCGGCGGCCGTGGAGCGAAGGGCTGGGTCTGGAAACGGTGGGCATCTCGCGCGCCGATCGCGGCAAGATCGCGGTGAACGACAAGCTCCAGACCAGCGTGCCCAACATCTACGCCATCGGTGACGTCACCGACATCAAGCAGCTCGCGCACTTCGCGAGCGCGCAGGGGAAGGCGGCGGTGGAGATCATCGCCGGCCACCCGGCGCAGACCAACTGGCGCGCGGTGCCGGCGGCCACGTTCACGAGCCCGGAGATCGCGAGCGTCGGCCTCACCGAGGCCGAGGCGAAGGCCGAGGGCCGCAAGGTGAAGGTGGGGCGGTTCCCGTTCCGCGCCCACGGGCGCAACATCGCCGACGGCGAGACCACCGGTTTCGTGAAGATCGTGGGCGATGCCACGACCGACCAGATCCTCGGGTGCAGCATCTTCGGCGCCAAGGCGAGCGAGCTGATCCACGAGGCCTCGCTCGCGATCGGCGCCGATCTGGACGTCGCCGCGATCGCCCAGGCGATCCATGCCCACCCGACGATGATGGAGACGCTCGGCGAGGCAGCCGAGGACGCGGACTCGCTCGCAATACACCTCCTGCGCATCGAGGCGAAGGTGGGGGCGAAGTAGCGTTTTCGTGCTGAGGAGCGGAAGCGCAGCGCGGTAGACTCACGGCGACCGGAGCCCGTCCCGGAGGGTTGTTCCATGCGCCCGATCCAGTCGGCTGTCCTGGTCTTTGCAGCACTGCTCGCCGCGGCACCCGCGCACGCGCGGGGCCTGAACCTGTCGTGGTCGCGATGCGAGGGCGAGGCCGGAAGCACGCAGAACCAATCGTTCGCCTGCGACACGAACGCTGGCAGCGAGGTGCTGGTGGGGTCGTTCAAGTTGGACAACCCGCTCACGCAGGTGAGCGGGAACGAGATCTTCATCCACCTCATCTCGCAGGACGATCCGCTCCCCGCGTGGTGGGACATGAAGAACCCGGGCACCTGCCGCCCGAACTCCCTGACGTCCAACACCGTCGAGGACCCGAGTGATGTGGTGTGCACGGACTGGGCGCGGGGCAACTCCACAGGCGGCATCGCCTCCTACTCGACGGGCACGCCTTCGTCCATGGGCAGCATCGATCCCTTGCTGGCGACGCGGCATCGCGCTTGCGTGATGGCGATCGCCGTCCCGCCGGATCAACTCGTGGACCTGGAGCCGGACATCGAGTACTTCTCGTTCAACCTCGTCATCGACCACGCGAAGACGGTGGGCCCGGGCGCGTGCGGCGGTTGCACGGGTGCGGTGTGCCTGGTGTTCGCGTCCCTCAACATCACGACACCGGTGCTCGGCAACAACTTCTATATGTCGGGCGGCACCACGACCGGCTCTGACTGGGCGCGCTGGCAGGGAAACGGCGCCGATTGCGCCCTCGTCCCGGTGAAGAACAAGACCTGGGGCGAGGTGAAGGCGATGTACCGGTGAG
>DATLUU010000634.1:0-8196 GCA_035577885.1 Verrucomicrobiia bacterium | reverse complement strand
CGCCTACGCCGAGCAGGCGTCGTTCTGGAGCGACCTGGCGCTGGTGATGCGGACCGTGTTCGCCATCGTCTACCCGGCACACACGGTCGACCGGCTGCTCTCGTGGCTCGCCCGCCACCACGGCATCTGGGCGTTGCTCGTGCAGGCGCTCGCTGCGGTCGCCGCGCAGGCGCTGGCGCTGCTGCTGCGCTTCGACGGCAACCCACCCGCCAACGAGCGCGAGCTGGCGCTGCGCGCGCTGCCGCTGCTCCTGCTCGCGCGCCTGGTGTGGATGCAAGTGTTCCGGCTCGACCGCGACCTCTGGCGTCACGTGAGCCCCAGCGAGGCGGCGGACGTCACCGCGTCGGTGGCCCTGGGCACGCTGACGTTCTGGGGACTCGTGTCCGTGTTCTTCCCCGGGTCGGGCTACCCGCGCTCGGTGATCGTGCTCGACGGACTCCTGTGCGCCATGCTCTGGATCGGGCTCCGCGTCCTGCGGCGGCTGCATCGTGGGCTCTCGCAGCGCGTGCCCTCGAACCGGCGCGCGATCGTCGTCGGCCCTGCAGATGCCGCGGCGCGCCTGCTGCTCGAGCTCGCGGGACGCGAGCCGCGCACGCACCACGCCATCGGGCTCGTCGTCGACGTCGTCGAGCAAGCGGGCTTGAGCGTTCACGGTATCCCCATTCTTGGTGGCTACGATCGACTGGAGACGATCGTCGCCTCGCGAGCGCCGGACGCGGTGCTGGTGGCCGCGTCCGCGCTCGCAACCCCCGGTGTGCGCGACGCCCTCGGTCGCGTGCGGCAGGGCGGCCGCGCGGTGCACGTGATGCCGGAGTTGAACGAGGTGATGGAGGGCCGCGCCGCCGAGCTGGTGCTCGATGCGCGCGCGACCGACGGCCTGCTGTTCCGCGATCCCGTGCAGGTGGACGAGGCGCGGCTCGGCGAGCGATTCCGCGGGCGCCGCGTGATGGTGACGGGCGCCGGGGGCTCGATCGGCTCGGAGATCTGCGAGCAGCTCGCGGCGTTCGCACCCGCGAACCTGGTGCTGTTCGAAAAGCACGAGGCGGCGCTCTACGAGATCGACCGCCGGCTCCGCGACCGCTATCCCGGGCTCGCGCTCGAGAGCTGTATCGGCGACGTGCGCGATGCCGCGCGCGTGGAGGAGGTCGTGTCCTCGACGCGCCCCGAGATGGTGTTCCACGCCGCGGCCTACAAGCACGTGCCGCTCATGGAGAAGAACCCGGGCGAGGCGTTCAAGACCAACGTCATCGGCACCAAGACCGTGGCCGAGACCTGCGGCCGCGCCGGCGTGGGCGTGTTCGTGCTCGTGTCCACCGACAAGGCGGTGGAGCCGGTGAGCGTGATGGGCGCTTCCAAGCGCCTCGCCGAGCTGGCGGTGGCCGGCCTGGCGCCGCGGCACCGCACGCGGTTCCTCACCGTGCGCTTCGGCAACGTGCTCGGCAGCAGCGGCAGCGTGGTGCCGCTGTTCCGCGAGCAGGTGCAGCACTCGGGCCCGGTCACGGTGACGCACGCCAACGTCACGCGCTGGTTCATGACCATCCCCGAGGCGGTGCGGCTGATCCTCGAGGCGGGGCGGCTGGGGCAGGGCGGCGAGGTGTTCATCCTCGACATGGGCCGGCCGGTGCGCATCCTGGACCTCGCGCACTCGATCATCCGCGAGCAGGGCCGCGAACCCGGCCGCGACGTGCCGGTGGTGTTCACCGGCCTGCGCCCCGGCGAGCGGCTGTTCGAGAAGCTCACGCGCGATGACGAGACGCTGTGGAAGACGCCGCATCCGCGCATCTTCGTCGCGCGCCCCGGGCTCGCGAACGGGCACGCCGCCGCCAAGCGACTGGCGGAACTGCGCGCACTCCTGCACATGCTCCACGGCGACTCGGCGGCGTCCGGCTCGCCGGAGCTGCGCGCGGCCACCCAGGAGCTGGAGGGGCTCTGCGCCTGAGGGCGCGGGGCGGCGTGGCGACCATGACCCCTGCCGGGCTCGCCCTCGTGCGCGCGCAGGTCACGGACGGCGCCCGCGCGCTCGATGACCGCGGCTGGGATCGCTACCTCCTGGCGGTGGTGGCGCTGATGCCGTTCGTGAGCGGCGTCGGCGGCACGCCGCTCGCCTGGCCCGATCTGCTGAACCTGGTGGCGCTGGGGGTGTTCGCCGCCGCGGTGCTCGTGCACCGCATCCGGCTCGAGGTGCCGCTGCTGCCGGCGATCCTGCTCGCCGCGAGCGGCAGCGTGCTCGCGGTGGTGGACGCCGACTCCGTCGCCGCGAGCGCGTTGACGCTCGTCCAGGATGCGTACCTCTTCGTCTGGGCGGTGGCGCTCGTGGCAGTGCTCCGGCGCCGCGGCGAGATGCTCGCGGTGCGCAGTGCCACGGTCGTTGTCGCGGTGGTGGTGGCGCTCGCGTGCCTGGCGGAGAGCTGGAAGCACGGCGTGCACGGCCTCGGGAGCCTGATCGCCCCCTCGGGCCACCGCTCGTCGGCCTCGTTCGGCAACGCCAACATGGCTGCCGACTTCCTGCTGCTGGGAGCGTTCACGCTGCTCGGGCTCGAGGGACGCGTGCGGCGGCCGCTCATGGCGGTCGGCTTGGTACTGCTCCTCGCCGGCATCCTCACCACGCGGTCGAACGGCCCGCTCATCGCGCTCTCGAGCGGGCTCCTCGCCTGGGGCCTGTGGCGCGCGCGCGCGCGCGGCGCCTCCGCCACGCGCCTCGCCGGCGCGGTCTCGCTCGCGGCCGCAGCACTGCTCGCCGCGGTGTGGCTCGTGGCCGGGGCCGGGGTGGGCGGGGCGTGGCTCGGCCGCATCGCCGAGCGCACGCTGTTCGCGCGCGTCGAGCACAGCGGGGAGTCGCGCGGGCGGATCTGGGGGCGGCTCGAGCACCGGCTCGCGGATCACCCGCTCGGTATCGGGCCCGGGAACTCGTCGACCGGGGACGTGGAGATCGGCGAGCGCGAGCGCAAGGGCACGCTCCAATCGAAGGAAGCGCACAGCGATTACATCTCGTATGCGGTGGAGCGCGGCGCCCTCGGTGTCGCCGGGCTCTTCGCCGGCATCGCGTTCCTCGGCGCGCGGGTCCTGCGCGGCCGGCAGGCGCTGGCTGCGCGCACGGGCGACCCCCGTCGCGGCGCGGCGCTGCACGCCGCGTGCGTGGGCGCGTTCGTGGCGCTGCTCGTCCAGTCCACGGTCATCGAGCAGCTCCATTTCCGCCACGTGTGGTGGATCGTGGCCTGGATGTGGGCCGCGACCGGGCCTGTCGAGGTGGCGGCCAGCGAGCTCTGGGTTCCATCGCGCGCGCGGCCCGACCCGGCTCGGGAAGCGGGTGCGCCCGCGTGACGGACCGACCGGTGGCAGCGTTCCGGATCGTGGACGTGATCAACGTCAGCGCCTCGGCGGACGCGCTTCTGCGCGACCGGGTGCTGGCGATGCGCGAGCGGGGCTACGACAACCGCATCGTGTGCGGCGATGGTCCGCACGTGGCAGGGCTCCGCGCCGCCGGGATCCCGGTGCACACGCTGCCGCTGCCGCGCGGCCTCGACCCCGTTCGCCTCGGCACCGTGCTCGCGCGGCTCACGGCGTACCTCGTGCGCGAGCGTGTGGACCTGGTCCACACCCACTGCTCGGTTCCGGGCGTGGTCGGCCGCGTCGCGTCGCGGCTCGCCGGCGTGCCGGTGGTGGTGCACACGGTACACGGCTTCTACTTCCACGAGCCGCGCTCGCGGATCGCGCGCCGCGCGGCGCTGGCGGTCGAGCAGTGGTGCGGCCGCATCACCAACGTGCTGCTGACGCAGAACCACGAGGAGCTGGGGCTCGCGCATCGCTACGGCATCGGCCCGCGCGGCCACCGCCACTGGATCGGCAACGGCATCGACGTCCGCCGCTTCGTCCCCGCGCCGCGGGTGCCGCGCGCGCGCGTCACCATCACCTGCGTGGCGCGGCTCGAGCCGGTCAAGAACCACGACATGCTGCTCGCCGCTGCGGCAGCGCTGCGAAGAACCGGTGCGGAGTTCCGTCTGCAGCTCGTGGGCGAGGGCCCGCTGCGGGGCGAGTACGAAGCACGTGTCGCCGAGCTCGGGCTCGAGAGCACGGTGGCGTTCCTCGGCCGCCGCGAGGATGTGGACCGCGTGTTCGCGGACACCGACATCGCCACGCTGGTGTCGCTCCGCGAGGGCATCCCGCGGGCCGTGCTCGAGGCCATGGCGGCGGGCCTCCCCGTGGTGGCGACGGACGTCCCCGGCACGCGCGAGGCGGTGCGACCGGGCGAGACCGGGCTGCTGGTGCGGCCCGGCGACGTCGAAGGGCTGGCGAGCGCGCTCGGGTTCCTGATCGACCATCCCAACGCGCGCCGCTGGCTCGGCCGGCGCGGGCGGAAGCACGTGGTGGCGCAGTTCGACGAGCGCACGGTCATCGACGCGCTGGAGCGCACCTACCGAGAGGCGCTGGGGAATCGTGTTCCGCGCGTTCCGGCGCACCCCGTGCGCGTTCGCGCCGCCCGCGAGTCCGACCCGACGACGCCCGCTCTGGCGGGCAGCGCGGTGACCGTGGGCCGGAACTTCTCCTTCCGCCTCGGCGCCCAGCTCGTGAGCGCGCTCGTCAATGTCGCCGGGCTCGCACTCCTCGGCCGCGGCCTCTCCGCGGCAGGCTACGGCAACTACGCGTTCTACTACTCGCTCATCCCCATCCTGTCCTCGGCGAGCGACGCCGGCGCGGGCATCGTCGCCACACGCGAGATGGCGCGACAGCCGGCACTCTCACGCACGATCCACGGCGACGCCATCTTGTTGAAGCTCGCGCTCACCGTGGTGTTGTTCGGTGGCGTGCTCGCGGTGTCGGGCGCGGTGCTCGGCCCCGCGCAGTGGGCGCCGCTCGCGGTCGTGGTCGCGGCGGCGTGCGTCGATTTCAGCCAGGACCCGTCGATCTGGGCGCTGCGCGCACGCGAACGGCTCGATCTCGAGGGCGCGCTGCTGCTGACGAGCCAGCTGGTGTGGATCGTGCTGCTGGCGCTGGGCGTCGCGTTCCACGCCGGGATCGTGGCGCTGCTCGCGGCGGCGCCGGCGGCGTACGCGGTGCGCGCCGTGGCCGGCTGGGCGATCGCCACGCGCCATGGCGGCGCTCCCAGGTTCGCCCCTTCACGAGCGCGCTGGTTCGTGCTCCTCAAGCAGGGCCTGCCGTTCGGCATCGCCATGTTCGTCGCCGTGGTCTACGGCCGAGTCGGCGTGCTGCTCTTGAAGGCGTTCTCGAGCTCCACCGAGATCGCCCACTTCAACGTCGCCTACCTGCTCTCGCAGCCGCTGGGCTTCGTCGCCTCGGCGCTCGGCCTGGCGCTGTTCCCGGCGCTGTCGCGGCAGGCGCACGGCGACGCGGAGGGCGTGCGCACCGCGCTCCGCCACACGCTGCGCGCGCAGCTGGTGCTCGTGCTCCCGCTCACCGCGGCGCTGGCGCTGCTCGCGGGCCCGATCGTCGGGATCCTGTTCCACGGCCGCGGCTTCGCCGCCGCCGCCCCGGTGCTGCGACTGATGAGCTGTGGGCTGGCGCTCATCTTTTTCAACCTCGTTGCGCGCTATGCGCTCACCGCGCTCGATCGCCAGGCTGCGTACCTCAAGGCGGTGGCCTGGGGACTCGCGTTCAATGCCGGTGTGGGCGTGCTGCTCGTGCCCCGGTTCGGGGCGATCGGCGCCTGCGCCGCCTACCTCGGCGCCGAGGCGCTGATCACCGTGCTCTGCCTGCGTGCGCTGCGCGGCGCCGTGCGCCTGCGCACGCTCGCCGGCGACGCCGCGCGTCCGCTCGCGGCGGCCGCCGGCATGGCGCTGGCGATGCTGGCGTTCCGCGGCAGCGTGCCGTGGCTCGCGGCGGGCACCGGCGCACTCGCCTATGTGCTGCTGCTCCTGCGCTCGGGCGCCCTGCGCGCGAGCGACTTCGAGTTGGGCCGCCGCGTCGCGGCCACGTTCCGGCCGGCGCTCGCGCCACCCGCGCCGCACGCCGAGGGAGGAAGATCGTGAGCGTGCTTCTGCATCATCGGGTCCCCGGCCGGCGGCCGGAGCGCGAGCGCCTCACCGTGCTGACGTGCGGCGAGGCGCCGCCGGCGCCCCTGCGCAGGAGCCTCGACACCATCGCGCGCCAGCCGTACGTCGAGCACGTGCTCGCGCTCCCGGACCTCCATCACAAGGCCAACGCCGAGGTGCCGTCGAGCCTCGCCGTGGTCACGCGCGGCGCGATCGTGCCGGAGCTGACGTCGGTTGCGATCAACGACGGCATGGGCGTGGTGGTCACCGACCTCGCCATCGACGACATGTCGCCGGAGCGGATCCGCGAGTTCTTCCGCCGCGTCAACGCGCACGCGGCGCCGCACCTGTTCGCGCGCAACCGCTACAGCCTGTCGGCCGGCGACCTCGCGCGCGCTGCGTTCGCGGGTGGCGCCACCGCCGTCGAGCGCTACGGGCTCGACCCGCACGTGCTCGGGGCCATGGAGTCGGCCGGGCGCGTGGAGGTGCCGGGACCGGGCGGCTCGTTCGCCCACGTGGTGCCGGCGCTGCTGCGCCACACGCCGGCCGGCCGCTGCGAGATGGGCTTGAACTTCGGCGGCAATCACTTCCTCGAGGTGCAGGTCGTGGAGGCGATCCACGACGGCGGCCTCGCCGCGGAGTGGGGGATCGCCACAGGACAGGTGGTGATCACCTACCACCTCGGGCCCGGGCCGTTCTCCGGCACGCTGCTCCACTTCTATACCCGACGGAAGGCGCTCAAGGGCCCGCGCGTGCCGTGGTTCTTCCTCGGCAAGCTCGGCTTCCACTGCGGGCGCGGGCAGGGCGGCGGCGACCTGCGCCGCAAGTGGTCCGTGCATTTCCGGCGCAATGGCTTGACGCCGCTCGAGCCCGGCTCCGCCGAGGGACTCCACGTGCGGCAGGCCCTCGCCATGGCGACGAACGTCGGGTTCGCCTACCGCCTCGCCACGGTGGCCGCGATCCGCGACGCGCTGCAGGAGGCGTTCCAGCCGCCGGCCGCGGCACGGCTCCTGTGCGACATCCCGCACAACAGCGTCGTCGAGGAAGCCCGCGCCGCCGGCCCGGTCTGGGTCGCCCGCCACAACGCCTGCCGTTGGCAGCCGGAGCGCCCGGCGTTCATCGCCGGCGCGCACGACGTGCCCTCGTACCTGGCGATCGGACGCGCCGGGGGCGCGCCCCAGATCCACTCCTACGACCACGGCGCCGGCCAGCTGATCGAGGCCCACCGCCGAGAGCAGCGGCTGGCCTCCACCCGGGACGCGACGCTGCGCATGACGCTGGTCCGCGGCGGGTCCGGCTCGGTGCGCGCGGTCGACATCGTGCCGGTGCGCTCCGCCCGCCCGATCGAACGCGTGCTCGACGCCTACGAGCAGCGCGGCGCGCTCTCGCGCGTCGCCCGGTTGCGGCCGCTCGGAACACTGAAGAACTAGAGGTCTGGCCATGACACTCGCCGAACTCCGCGCCATCGCCCAGGATGGCAAACACGCGGACCCCACCTGGTACCGCGTCCACCGCCACCTCTCGATCCACATCACGCGCGTGGCGATGGCGCTGGGCCTGACCGCCGACCAGGTGTCGCTGGGCATGATGGGCGCCACGCTCGCGGCGGCGCTGTGCCTCGCCTCGCCCTCGGGGTGGGTCAACGTCGCCGGCTTCGTGCTCGGCTATGCCGGGTTCCTGCTCGACAAGGTGGACGGCGAGGTGGCGAGGCTCCGCGGGCGCTCGACGATGCGCGGCATCCTGCTCGATCGCCTGCACCATCGCCTGATCGAGCCGGCGCTGCTGCTTGCGGTGGCCTGGCACGAGTTCCACTTCACCGCCTCCTGGCTCGTGCTCGTGGCCGGCTTCGCCGCGGCCTGGCTCGGCAGCGTGATCGACGAGAACCAGCACCTCGCGCCCGTCATCCTCTTGAAGCACCTGCGCCAGGGAGGCGAGCCACCCGCGGCAAGCGGGCTCGTGCGCGCGGGGGCATCCGCGCCGGATGCGCTCGCACGGCTCCACCGCGCGCTGCGGCCGCTCAAGGCCGCGCGCACGGTCGCGCTGTCGCTTCCGATCGCGGCGGTGACGTACGCGCTCGAACGGCTCGTCGCGCGTCCCGTGCCGACGTGGTGGCTCGAGCTGGGCGCGCTCGCACTGGGTGCTTTCCTGCTCGTCCAGGTCGCCTGGTACTGGCGCGAGGGACTCGAGCTCGAGGCCGGCGAGGCCGCCG
>DATLUU010000633.1:0-6436 GCA_035577885.1 Verrucomicrobiia bacterium | reverse complement strand
CCATCACGACGCCTGGGTGAACGGAGCCTCCGACCCGATCAGCGGCCAGGTCGCGATGCTGGAGGAGGCGCGCGCGGTGGGCGAGCTCGCCCGTGCCGGGCAGCGCCCGCGCCGCACGCTCATCTACTGCGCCTGGGATGGCGAGGAGCCGGGACTGCTGGGCTCGACCGAGTGGGTGGAGACGCATGCCGAAGAGCTGCGCACGAAGTGCGTCGCCTACATCAACTCCGACGGCAACAGCCGAGGTTTCCTGGAAGTGGGCGGATCCCACACGCTGGAGCCGTTCGTCAACCAGGCGGCGCGCGACGTGCGCGATCCCGAGAAGGGTGTGAGCGTGCTGGAGCGCGCCAAAGCGGCACGCATCCTCAACGGCACGCCCGAGGAGCGCACCGATGCGCGCTCGCGGACCGACCTCCGCATCGGCGCCCTGGGCTCGGGCTCCGATTTCACGCCGTTCCTCCAGCACCTCGGCATCTCGTCGATCAACATCGGCTTCGGCGGCGAGGAGCAGTACGGCCAGTACCACTCGATCTACGACAGCTTCGATCACTACACGCGCTTCGGCGATCCCGGGTTCGACTACGGGATCGCGCTCGCCCAGACCGCCGGACGCCTGTCGCTCCGGCTCGCGAACGCCGAGGTGCTGCCGTTCGCATTCGGGAGCATGGGCGAAACGGTCGAGCGCTACTCGAAGGAGGTCATCAAGCTCGCCGACGACATGCGCGACGAGGCGGAGGAGCGCGACAAGCGGCTCGATGCCGGCACGTTCACGAACGTCGACGATCCGACGCAGAAGTGGCTGCCTCCCAAACGCCTCGACCCCGTGCCCTACCTGAACTTCGCGCCGCTCCAGAACGCGGTGGTGCGCGTGAACGAGAGTGCGAAGGCCTACGACTCGGCGCGCCGCGACGCGCTGGCGGGGGGCGGGACACTCTCCGAATCGAAACGCGGAGAGCTGGATGCGGCGCTCCTCCGCTGCGAGCGCTCGCTCACGCGCGCCGAGGGACTGCCGCGCCGGCCGTGGTTCGTGCACCAGGTGTACGCGCCCGGCTTCTACACCGGCTACGGCGTCAAGACCCTTCCCGGCGTGCGCGAGGCGATCGAGCAGCGCCAGTGGAAGGAAGCGGAGGAACAGGTGGTCGTCGTCGCCGGCGTGCTGCAGCGCTACGCGGACAGCATCGACAAGGCCACGGCGCTCCTGAAGCCGGCGGCCCTCTCGGGGTCGGGACAATGAGTGCAGCCGGCGCGTGCGATTCGAGGCCGCTGCTTCGCAAAAGACCGAGGCCCCGCGCGAAACTTCGCGCGGGGTCTCGTGGGCCGCTACCCGCCTAGCGCCGGGGCGAGCCCTTCTTCTTGGCGGTGATGCGGGCGTGCACCCGGGACACCGGCTTCGGCCGCGGCTTCGCCGCCGGCTTGGCGGGCGCCGCGGCACGGACCTGGGCGGCCGGTCGCACCGGCAGCACGATGCGCGTGGGCGTCGCCACCCGCGGGCTGCTCGCCACGCGCGTGGAAGCTGCGACGCGCGTGCGCGCCGCGACCGGCGTGCGCGACTTGGCGCCGCTCACCTTGGAGCCGATCGCCTTCGCGCCCGCGACCTTGGCACCCGACTTCGCCGCCATCTTCGGCCGCGGCGTCGCCACCGGCTTGCCGAGCGGCGTCACCGGGCGGAAGCCGCCGTGCGCGGTCGTCGGCATCTGGCGGACCACGGCGAAACCCATCTTCGCCATCGCCGCACGGCGCGCGCGCGCCTGCTCGTCGTCGTAGATCGCCTGCTGCTGGAGCTGGCTCGGCTTCAAGCCATAGTTGAAATCGGGCAGCAGCACGCGCGGCACGGCGCGCCCCACGAAGCGCTCGATGCCCGCGAGATGACGCTGCTCCTCGGGCGCCATGAGCGTGAACGCGTCGCCCTGCGCATCCGGCCGGCCGGCGCGGCCGATCCGGTGCACGTAGTCCTCGGGCGAGGGCGGCACGTCGAAGTTCACCACGTGCGCGACACCCGCGAGCTCGAGCCCGCGCGCCGCCTGATCGGTGGTGACCACGATCTGCAGGCGGCCGCGCTTCAGGTCCTCCATCGCGCGCTCGCGCTCGGTCTGGCTCTTGCGCTCGTGCAGCGTCGCCACGGCGTAGCCGCGGCGCTCGAGCTGGCGGGCCAGCCGGTCGGCGCCCTCGCGCTGGCGCGTGAACACGATCGTGCTGCGCACCTCGCCCGAGCGCGACAGCAGCCGGTCGAGCAGCTCGATCTTGAGATGGCTCTGCACCGGATAGATGGCGTGCGTGATCCCCGGGGCCGGCTGCGGCGTGGTGAAGTCCACGCGCACCGGCTCGATCAGCGCCTCCTTGGCGAGGCGGTTCAGCTCGGCCGGCATCGTCGCCGAGAACAGCAGCGTCTGGCGCGTCTCCGGCAGGAGCTTCAGGAGTTTGCGGATGTCGCCCGCCTGGCCCACGTCGACCATGCGGTCGGCCTCGTCCAGCACCAGGATCTCGATGTCGTCGAACGTGAGCGCCTTGCGGGCGTGCAGTTCGAGCAGGCGGTCGACGGTCGCCACGAGCACGTCCACGCCGGGATCGCGCAGCAGCTTCTCCTGCACCGCGATCGGTGCGGCGTTGTGGACGAGCGCCACGCGCAGCTCGGTGAAGCGCGTGAAGTCGCGCGCGTGCGCCTCGACCTGCGTCGCGTGCTCGCGGGTCGGGGTCAGCACGATGGCGCGCAGCTTCTGCGGGCCGTCCAGGAGTCGCGCGAACATGGGCAGCAGGAACGCGCCGGTCTTGCCCGAGCCGCTGGGGGCATTCCCGATCAGGTCATTCCCCTGGAGGATGACGGGAATGGCCTTGGCCTGGATGGGCGTGGGCTCGTTCAATCCTGCCGCGCGCGTCGCCTGCACCAGCGGCGCAGGCAGGCCCAACGTGCTGAACATCATCGTCGTGGACTCCGGGCTCTCGGGATCGCGCCACAGCGGTTGGTTTCCCGCTGCCGGCGCACGGGGGGTCGAGGAAGCAACGCATGGTACTGGCCCGCCCCCCGGGGATTCAATGGAAACCTTTGTCCCGGCGGGAGGCGGCAAAGGCGCGGAATTCGTGTGTGCAGAAGCAGGTAGGACGCCGTCCATATCAACTCACATGATGCGGGGCATGCACCCTTGAGATGACAGGATGGGGCAAGTCGTCTGTCAGTGATTCGACAAGCGGCGCGCGCCCTTTCGCCCACCGCGGCGCGCGAGCGCTCCAGCGCGGCGCGCCGCTCCAGCGCCGGGGCGCGCGAGCTTGCGAGCACCGTTCGAAGAAACTTCGCGGCGCTGGCAGCTCGGGCAGAAATAGGTGGATCTCCCATTCTGCACGATGCGCTTGAGCGGAGTTCCGCAATGGCGACACGGTTCTCCCGCGCGATCGTAGACGAGCAGTTGCTCGCCGTAGGCACCCGGCTCGTTCCAGATCGTGCGGTAGGTCGAGAACGTCGTGCCCATGCGCGCGATGCTCTCCTCGAGCACGGCTGGGACCTCGCGCGCCACGCGCGCCCACTCCTCGGGCGAGAGCGCGCCCGCGCGCCGCCTCGGATCGATGCGGGCGCGGAACAGCACCTCGCTCGCGTAGATGTTGCCGACCCCGGCGATCCGGCGTTGGTCCAGGAGCCAGGTCTTGATGCTCGTGCGCGCGCCGCGCGCGGCGGAGCGGAGCGCCGCACCGTCGCGCGGCACCGCGAGCGGGTCGGGTCCGAGGAGCCGGAGCGAGGGATCGCGGTCGAGCGCATCCGTGGCCACCACGCGCAGCATGCCGAAGCGGCGCACGTCCTGGAACCAGAGCGCGGCGCCGTCCTCGAACGCGAGCTTCAGGTGCACGTGCTCGAGCGTCTCGTCGGGCGTCCACCCGGGGCGCCAGTAGAGCCAGCGACCGCTCATGCCGAGGTGGGAGAGGAGCGTCACGCCGCCGTCCAGGTCGAGCATCAGGAACTTCCCGGTGCGGCGCGGCTTCGCGAACCTGCGGCCCTCGAGCTTCGCCGGGAGCGAGGCGAGGCTCGTGGTGCGCAGGCGCTTCCGTGACACGCTCGCGCGCGCGATGCGACGGCCCACGATGGCGCCCTCGAGCATGCGGCGGACGGTCTCGACCTCCGGGAGTTCAGGCATGGGCGGCGAGGCTCTGGCCTGGCGCGCGCCGCCGTCAAGCGTGGAACGTTCGGCGCGGACGAGCGCGGCCCGCGCGGCTGCGAACGTCGTTCGCGTGCCGCGGGAATCGCGTGCTCGGCGTGCATCGCTCGTGTAGCGTTCGCATCTCTACGGTATTCCCACTCCACGTCACGGAGGTCCACGCATGTCCGCCACGCCCGCTGCCGCGCGCCAGACGTTCGGTCACGCGATGCTCGCGCACTGGTCGCTCGATCCCGCGATCACGTACCTGAACCACGGCACGGTCGGCGTGGTGCCGAAACGCGTGCTCGCCGCGCAGCAGGCGATGCGCGACGAGATCGAGCGCCAGCCGGCGCGCTACCAGGTTCGCGAGCTGGCCGACGTGGGCGAGTTCGTGATGCGCATTCCTCCACGCATGCGCACCGCCGCCGCGGCCGTGGCCGAATTCGTGGGCTGTGATGCGAAAGACCTGGCGTTCGTGGACAACGTCACCGCGGGCTACAACGCGGTGCTGCGCTCGTGGCCGTTCCAGGCCGGCGACGAGATCCTGATCACGGACCACAGCTACGGAACGGTCGGCATGACCGCCGACTTCGTGGCCAAGCGCACCGGGGCGAAGGTCGTCACCGCGACGCTTCCGTTCCCCGAGACCACGCCGGAGAAGGTCGTGGCCGCGATCGAGGCCGCGATCACGCCGAGGACGCGCATGCTGGTCGTGGACCACATCTGCGCGCCGACGGCGCTGGTGCTCCCGGTGAAGGAGATCGTGGCGCGGGCCCGCGCCCGCGGCGTGGTGACCCTGGTGGACGGCGCGCACGTGCCCGGGGCGATCCACCTGGACATCACCGCGATCGGCGCCGACTTCTACACCGCCAACCTCCACAAGTGGGGTATGGCGCCGCGCTCTTCCGGGATCCTGTGGGCGGCGCCGGCAGTCCAGCAACACCTGCATCCCACGGTGATCTCGTGGGGCTACGGCAAGGGCATGAGCGCCGAGTTCGACATGCTCGGCACGCGCGACGCGACGCCGTGGCTCGCAGCCCCCGAGGGCATCGCGTTCATGCGCGACATCGGGCTCGATGCGATGCGCGAGTACAACCACCGCACGGTGTGGGAGGCGGCGCGCTCGATGACGCAGCACTGGGGCACGAAGATCCCCGCGCCCGAGAGCATGTACGGCAGCATGTGCACGATCCCGCTCCCCGAGCGCTTCGGCACCACGCGCGAGGCCGGAAGCAGGCTCAAGGACGTGCTGCTCTACGAAGAGCACATCGAAGCGCAGGTGCACGGCTTCAAGGACCGCATCTACGTGCGCCTCGCCGCGCAGGTCTACAACGAGGCGAGCGACTTCGAGAAGCTGAGGCTGGCGATCGAGAAGCGGGCGGCGAAGGACTAGCTTCGATGTGACCGGGATCTTCGCTGCGGAAAGGCTTGCCGCGCGGCCCTTTCGCGACGTGTTCGGAGCTCACGATGGCCGTGTCCCGGTCGCGGAGGCTGCCGTGGGTCTCGCGCTGTTGTGGCAGCGCAGCGGGAAGTAGGTGAGCGCACGTCGCAGCTTCGTCTCCGCGGACGCCCCGGCCATGTCCGCGCAGAGCTCCAATGCGCGGCGCGATTCGCCGTCGCGGTATCCCAGCGTCCGGAGCGCGGAGAGCACATCGTCGTCGCTCGGGTCAACTGAGCGATCCTCGCCCGTGGCCCTCGCCGCCTGTTTCCTTGCGGCCCTCGCCGCCGCGGCTTCCTCCCGCTTCTGCCGCATGAACCCGGCGCCGAACGTGCGCTCAGCGGAGTACTGGTTGTGGCCGGGGCAGCGCAGCCGGATGTTCTCCATGGTGGCCTCGCCACCGCGGGCGAACTCCTTCTCGTGGTCGAACTGGAGCCCGCGGCGAGCCTCGCAGCGCCTTCCGGACTCGCTCTTGTACGTGCACTGGCCCTGGTCGCGCTCCCACACGGCGCGTCTCACGGCAAGCGAGACGTGGCGCGAGCCCGGCCGCGTGCGGCGCCCACCCTTGCGCGGCTTCGCGCACGCTCCAAAGCGTCTGCGCTCGAGCTTCTCGACCAGCAGCTTGATCGCCCGGTCGTAGACTTCGGCGATGTCGTGCGGCTTCACCCGGTGGCCAAGCAGCGTCTGCGCGTAGCGGAAGCGCTCGTCGGCCTCGCGGCTGCGGGTGAACTGGACCGCGAACGACTCCGTGGAGAGCGGCGTGACTCGGTCGCCTGACGTCGCCAGGGGGCTGTTTCCGACCGTAACCCCTTGCGGATCCGTGTTGCGAAGGTGCCCCGGGGCACCCTCTTCGCACATCGGCGTCACCATCGCCGGG
>DATLUU010000632.1:0-2485 GCA_035577885.1 Verrucomicrobiia bacterium | reverse complement strand
CCATAGAGCTCGTGCGTGGGCCCCATCGCCTCGGTGAGCCCGTCGGTGTGGAACACCAGCGTGTCGCCGGGCCAGAGCACGGCCTCGCCGCGCTCGAAGTGCGCGTCGCCGAAGAGCGCGAGCGGCGGGCCGCCGTTCGCGATCAGTCGCTCGGCGCGGTGCACGCCGCCGCGCACGATCCACGGCGGCGGGTGGCCGGCGAGCGAATACACGATCCGCCCGGAGAAGGGCTCGAGCCACGCCACGCTCGCGGTGACGAACCGCCCCGGCGCCAGCGTGCCCGCGAGCTGCGCGTTCACCCGCGCCAGCAGCTTCTCCGGCGGACCGGGGACCAGCGGCTCGGCGTGGAGCAGCACGCGCAGCATCGCCATCAGCACCGCCGCGGGCGCGCCGTGGCCCGAGGCGTCGGCGACGACGATGCCGATGCGGCCATCGCTCGAAGGCAGGAAGTCGTAGTAGTCGCCGCCCGCGCGCGTGCTGGTGATGTACGCCGTCTCCCAGGAGTAGCCGGGCACCGACGGTGTCTCGTGCGGCAGGAGCTCGCGCTGGAGCTCGCCCACGGCGCGCGTCTCCCGGTCGAGCGCGTCGCGCGCGATCGCGAGCTGGTGCGCCGTCGTGCGCAGCCGCTCGAGCGCCAGCCGCGTCTGCGTCACCGCGACCGCGACGATCAGGTAGATCGCCAGCTCGGCGAGGAGGTTCCAGTAGAGCGTGCTCGCGTGGGTGAACGGCTTGGCTGCGATGCGGTAGGCCATCCACCAGCAGACGACGCTCAGCACCGCGAGGATCCGCCCCGTGCGGCCGTCCACGAACCAGGCGCCGAACGTGATCGCCACCACGTAGAAGAGCGAGGACGCCACCTCGCTGCCGGTCAGCACGTCGCTCGCGAACGCCGCAGCGAGGAGCACCAGCGAAGCGAGGGCCAGCAGCGGGCGATGCGGGCGTGGATGCGCGAGCTGCGCTCGTTCGATGCCGGGGTGGGAGACCGGGAGGATCATGCTCACCGCGGATTGACGCACGAGCGCTGCTCGCCGACGACACGGTCTCGCAAACGCGCCGTGAAGCGCTGGACAAGCCCGTGCATGGCCGCTCGCGGTCGGACCGCCCAAACAGCGTTCGTTGGCGTTGCTACCGCGCTCGGGGGCATGGTCCGCCGCGCTCGGCATCACTATGGGATGGTCATCAGGTGACTTCCCACGTGCGCATCCGGCGACTCCTGGCGGTGGCGGCACTGCTCGCCGGATTCGGCGTGGCGCTGCCGCGATTCCTCACGCACGGACCCTACCCGCGGCTCGGCGCGCGCATGGGGCCGGGCGGCGTGGTGACGCAGATCCTCGGGCCGCCCGCGCGCGGCACGCTCGCGCCCGGCGACCGGCTGCTGACGCTCAACGGCGTCTCGCTCGAAGACTCGACCGTGCGTGCGCGCATCGCCGCCGAAGGCTGGCCGCGCGGTCCGCTCCAGCTGGAGTTCGAGCGCGACGGCGTGCGCCGCAGCGTCACGCTGCCGCCCACGCGTCTCTCGCCGTGGGAGCGCTTCCGCCTCTCGGCGTCGACGATCGCCGTGGCGGTGGCGGCGCCGCTGGTGGCGTTCCTGCTCGTGTGGCGGCGCCCGGATCTCGGCACCGCCTGGGTCTTCCTCTGGTACGCCACGCTCGACGGCCTCGGCGTGCTGCGCACGGTGTTCCCGCACGCGCAGGTCGAGACCGATCCCGGCTTCCGCGGCTACCTCGCGTTCTACGACGCGCTGGTGCTGCTCTACCCGGCGAGCTTCGTCCACTTCATGTCGGTGTTCCCGCGCCCGCGCTGGAACAAGGGCTCGCGCCCGCGAAATCCCTGGTTCTGGCTCACGTGCGTGAGCTACGCGGTGCCGCTGCTGCTGCTGTTCGAGTTCCGCGACATCCGGTTGATGCCGCCCGAGGTGCTGGGCGCGTGGTACCCGGGCGCGGCCGCGGTGATCGGCACCGCGTCGCTGTTCCTGCGCTACAGCCGCAGCGAGCCCGGCTGGTCGCCCACGACGGGCCAGCGCGCGCTCGCCATGGTCGTCGGGCTCACCATGCTCGTGAGCAACGTCGGCTTCGGCGGCAACCTGATGGACCCGCTGCTGGCCGCGTCCTCCGCGGTCGCGCCCATCCATGTGCTCCTGGGCGTGCTGCTCGTGCTCTGGCTCGCGACGCCGATCGTGCTCGCCTATCTCATCGCCGGGGACCTGGTGTTCGACCCGCGGCGGCTGATCGTGGGCGGGCTCCCGTACGCGCTCCTCTCCGGCATGCTCGCGGCGATCTACCTGGCCATCGTGCTCGGCGGGCAGCGATTGTTCGCCACCGTCACGGGCGAGCAGGCGCTGGTATTCAACGTCATCGCCGCGCTGATCCTGGCGTTCGCCTTCGCGCCGCTCCGCGAGCGCACGCAGCGCGCCATCGCCCGCGTCTACGGTCGCGACCCGGAAGCGCTGCGCGAGGCGCTGGATGCCGCCGGCGACAGCCTGCTC
>DATLUU010000631.1:0-2658 GCA_035577885.1 Verrucomicrobiia bacterium | reverse complement strand
ACTGGGTCGCGCTCTGCCGCGAGATGCTGCGTGGCAGCGGCGTCAAGGTGTGCACGGTGATCGGCTTCCCCTTGGGCGCGCACCTCCCCGACATCAAGGCCTACGAGACGCGGCGCGCGATCGAGCAGGGCGCCGAGGAAGTGGACATGGTGATCAACATCGGCGCCTTGAAGTCCCGCGACTACGCGCTCGTCGAGCAGGACATTCTTGGCGTGGTGAGCGCGGCCGCGGGCCGCGCTCTGGTAAAAGTCATCCTCGAAACCTCGCTGCTCACGCGCGACGAGAAGGTGATGGGCTCGACGCTCGCCAAGGCCGCGGGCGCGGATTTCGTGAAGACCAGCACCGGCTTCGCCGGCGGCGGCGCCACGGTCGAGGACGTGCAGCTGATGCGCGAGACGGTGGGCCCGGAGATGGGCGTCAAGGCCTCGGGCGGCGTGCGCACCAAGGAGGACGCCGAGAAGATGGTGGCTGCGGGCGCCACGCGGCTCGGTGCCTCTGCGGGCGTCAAGATCGTGCGCGGCGAGGCCGCTGGCGAAGGCAAGTACTGAGCTGATGCTCGACGCCCGCGCGTTCATCCGCGCCAAGCGGGACGGCCGCGCGCATGATCCGGCGTCGCTCCGCGAGTTCATCCTCGGATGCGCCCGGCGCGAGATCCCCGACTACCAGGCGAGCGCCTGGCTCATGGCGGCGTTCCTGCGCGGGCTCGACGATACCGAGACGCGGGCGCTGACGCTGGCGTTCCTCCACTCGGGCAACGTCTTCGGCTGGTCGCAGCTGGGCGTGGCCGCGGACAAGCACTCGACCGGCGGCGTCGGCGACAAGATCTCGCTGGTGCTGGCGCCGCTCGTCGCCGCCTGCGGAGTGCCGGTGCCGATGGTGAGCGGGCGCGGCCTGGGCCACACCGGCGGCACGCTCGACAAACTGGAGAGCATCCCCGGGTTCCGCACGCAGATGGAGCCGGACGCGATGGCGGCGCAGATGCAGGCGCTGGGCGTGATCATGGTCGGCCAGGGCCCCGACCTCGCGCCGGCGGACGGCCACTTCTACGCGCTGCGCGACGTCACCTCCACCGTGGAGTTCGAGCCGTTCATCGTCTCCAGCATCGTCTCCAAGAAGATCGCCGAGGGCGCGCGCGCGATCGTCTACGACGTGAAGTGCGGGAACGGCGCGTTCATGAAGACACGCGAGGCGGCCCGCTCGCTGGCCGCCCGGCTCGTCGCCACGAGCCGCGGGATGGACGCCGCCGCCACCGCGTGCGTCACGGACATGAGCTGGCCGATCGGCCACGCGGTCGGGAACGCGCTCGAGGTGGTGGAGTCCTGGCGGGTGCTGCGCGGCGACCCCGTGCCGGGCACGCGCGCGCTCACGCTCGCGCTCGCCGCCGAGATGGTGCGCCTGGCGGGCGGCGCGGCGCCGGCGGACGCGAGCCTCGCCCGCGTCACGCGTGCGCTGGACGGCGGGAAGGCGGCCGAGAAATTCCTGGCGCTCGTCCACGCGCAGGGCGGCGACACGCGCGCGCTCGAGCACGGCGAGCCGTTCCGGCCCGCGCCGGTCGTGGTCGAGCTGCGCGCGCCCAGGGCCGGGTACCTCGCGGGCTGCGACTGCTTCGCTCTCGGCGAGTCGGTCGTGGCGATGGGCGGCGGCCGGCGCGCGAAGGAGGACGACGTGGATCCGCGCGTCGGGCTGGTGCTCACGCGCGAGCGCGGTGCGAAGCTCGCGGCCGGCGAGGCGTTCGCGACGCTCCACCTCGCCGCGCCGGACGAGGCGATGGCGGCCCGCGTGACCGCCTGCTTCACGGTCGCGGATCAACCCCCGGCGGCGCTCCCCGCCGACCTGGTGCTGGAGCGGGTGACGGCCTAGCCGCACCCGTGGCGCGGAGCGCCACGCAGCAGGTATCCGGCTGCGGCTCGAGCGCTGCGGAGACGCCCTCCAGGCCGAGCCCGCCCAACACGCCCTGGATGAGCGAGAGGTTCATGCCGCACACCACGTCGCGGCAGCCCTCGCGCAACGAAGCGAACGGGCAGTTGCGCAGCACGAGCTGGCCCTCGGGCGCGAGCGCGGGCGCGAAGCCGCACGTGGCGAGCGCGCTCGCGGCCGCACGCAGGGGTGGAGTGCTGGCTGCGGGCTTCGCGAGATCACGACCGATCCGCTCGCCGCGGGCGTGCGCGGTGACGCGCAGCGCCTGGGTCGCGGCGGGCGAGGACGCTTCGCCGAGCGCGCGCGCCAGCACCTGCGCCGCCCACTCGTAGCGACGCTCCGGCAGCGTGAGGTCGAGTTGCAGCGCCGAGCGTCGGTAGAGCTTCGATGGCCGGCCGGCGCCGGGGCCGGTGCGCCCCGAGAGGCGCCGGAAGTCGACGTCCAGGAGCCCCGCGTCCACCAGCTTGTCGAGATGGAACGCGGCGAGCGTTCGCGAGATGCCCGCGCCACGCGCAGCCTGGTCGCGGCTCAGCTCGCCCCGAGCCGCGACCAGCAAGTAGAGCTTGCGGCGGGCGGGGTCGTCGAGCGCGCTGAGCGCTCGTACCTGTCGTTCGAAGTGCTTGGGATCCATGAGGATGACCAGATTCTAAAGCCAACGAGTGTTATCCAGAAGCGATTTCGCGAACCGCGGGCCGTCTCTAAACATCAGATGCACTAGTTTTAGAAAAGATCCCGGATGGC
>DATLUU010000630.1:0-4245 GCA_035577885.1 Verrucomicrobiia bacterium | reverse complement strand
CCGCTCGGCCCAGTACGTGCTGGCCCGGATCGGCCGCAGTCCAACCGCCGTGGACTACGTGCTGCAGGTCGCCGCGTCCGACAGCGCCGGCCGAGAGCACCTGATGACGTTGCTCAAAGGCATGCAGATCGCGTTGAAGAGCGGGAAGAAGTGAATGCCGCTTGGAACTCGGCCGGCAGATCGCCGCGCCGCGATGAAGATGGACGGGAGAACCTGGGGGAGAGTGCGATGAGAGCCGTTGGAAGGATCATCCGGATCGCGGTGTGGATGCTGGTGTCGGCTGCCGTCCTGACGCGGGGAGCGCACGCGCAGGCGTCGCCCGACAGCTCGGGTGTCGCGAAGCCCGACAGCGCCGCGGTCGCGAAGCCCGATACCGCCGCGGCCCCGGCCACACCCGCGCCGGCCACCCCCGCGGCGACCACTCCTGCACCTGCCGCCGCCGCGCCGGCGGCCGTCACCGCGACCGCGACGCCCACCGCTGCGGCCCCGGTCAAGGAAGCGGGCATGTTCTCAAAGGGGAACAAGCGCGTGAGCGGCATGGTCGGCTGGGGACACTCGTTCGACACGGACTACCTGCTGCTGGGCATCGGCGTGGGCTACTTCCTCGCCAACGGCCTCGACGTGGGCGTGGACTTCGAGGGCTGGCTGGTCGGCGACCCGACGGTGTACAAGCTGAGCCCGCGCGCCGACTACGTGCTGTGGAAGGCGAAGCGCATCAAGCCCTACGCCGGCGCGTTCTACCGCTGGAACTTCGTCGGCGGCAATATCGACGACCAGAGCTCGCTCGGTGGACGCGTCGGCGCGTTCTATCAGAGCCGCGGGGGCCGCAGCATGGCCGGCGCCGGCGTGGTGTACGAGCGCTACCTGAACCTGGACGAGCGGTTCGGCTCGAGCGACGTGGTCTACCCGGAGGTCTTCGTCGCGGTCTCGTTCTGACGCCGGCGGCGGCGCGCCCCGTGCTCGAATCGGACGGGGCGCGCCGCGCGTCGCGGCAGGGGGGGTAGGGGGAGAGGCACGATGTTGTGGCCGGTGATCAAGACGGTCCTCGTCCTGATCGTGATCGTGTACATGGTTCGCATGACGAACCAGGTGCGCAAGCCCAGCGGCCGGATGGGCCGGGCGGTGGTGACGCGCATGAACTTCTCGCACGCTGCGCTCACCGACTGGGGCCTGGAGCACGTGCGGATCGAGCCGTCGTTCACGATACTGGACGTGGGCTGCGGCGGCGGGAGGACGATCCGCGAGATGGCCGCACGTGCGACGGCCGGTCGTGTCCTCGGCGTCGACTACTCCGAGGCGAGCGTGGAAGCCTCACGCGAGGCGAACCGCGATGCGGTCGCTGACGGCCGCGTCGAGGTCCAGCAGGGCAGCGTGTCGCGGCTGCCGTTCGCCGACGCGATGTTCGACCTCGTCACCGCGGTGGAGACGCACTACTACTGGCCCGATCTCGCGAACGACGCGCGCGAGATCCTGCGCGTGCTCAAGCCGGGCGGCACGCTGCTCGTGATCGCGGAGGCCTACAAGGGCCGCTACGGCTGGCTGTTCCAGCTCGCCATGCTGCCGATGCGGGCCAAGCTCATGAGCGCCGACGAGCACCGCGCCTGGCTCGAGACCGCCGGTTTCACCGGCGTGGAGGTGTCGGAGAAGCGCGGCCACGGCTGGATCTGCGTCACCGGGAGGAAGGCCTGAAGCACGCACGGGACGCGTTTGCCGGGCCCCGTGGCGCGGCATAGTCTGGGCGCATCATGCACAAGCTCGAGCCAGCCCGGCTGAAGCCCGGCGTCACCCTGGAGAGCCTGCCGGCCCCGGCCGCGGCTCCCACGGCCGTCGCGGCCAGGCCCGGCGCCGCGGGCCTCGTGCGCGGTCGCGCGCTCATCTTCTGGGACCCGAAGGTCCCGGGGAAGAAGCTGGACGCGATCGACACCGACCAGATCACGCCCGCCGCCGACTGCGTCTCCGAGAGCCTCGAGACGTTGGACGAGCGCTGGAAGGCGGGCTCATTCCGCCACCTGATGCCCGACTTCCGCGCGCGCGTGCACCGCGGCGAGACGTTCCTCGTCGCCGGCGACCGGTTCGCCATCGGCAGCTCGCGCGAGATGAGCCCGGCGGGGTTGAAGGGCGTGGCGGAGGAGAAGGGGCTGACGCTGGTCGTGGTGTGCGGGAACAACATGGGCGACATCTTCCGCAGGAACGCGTTCAACCTCGGCCTGCACGTCGTGCAGAGCCCGGAGGCCGTGGCCGACGCGCAGGACGGCGACACGTTCACGTTCGACCCCGACACGCGCCGGCTCGCGAACGAGACGCGCGGAAAGTCGTACGACCCGGTGCCGCTCACGCCCAAGGAGGACGAGATCCGGCGCTCGGGAGGGATCTTCGACGTCGGCCGGCGCGAGTTCCGCGACGCCACCGCTCGCCAGCCTGAGATCGTGTGGCCCGACGCCGCCACGGCGCGCAGGCTCACGACCACCGAGCAGATCCTGTGGGCGCACCGCGTCGACAAGCAGGCCGATGTGCGCGCCGGGGCCACGCTGCGCGTGTACGCGGACCTGCTGCCCGCATCCGATGGCACGGCGCCGTTCTCGATCCACACCTTCAACCAGATCACCGGCGGCGCCGCGATCTGGCCGCGCCAGATCGCCATCGCCAACGACCACTTCGTGTTCACCGGCGTCGATGCCGACGAGAAGCAGACCAGCATCGGCCGCCAGTTCGCAGCGCTCCACGGCATCGAGCGGCCGTACTACGCCACGCCCGGCGACGGCATCTTCCACTTCTACTTCCCCGAACAGGGGCTGGTTCATCCGGGCATGGTGATCCCCGGCGCCGACTCGCACAGCCGCGCCTACGGCGCCTACGGCGCCATCGGCATCGGCGTGGGCTCCACCACGCTCGGCTTCGGCTGGAGCACGGGCCACATCTACACCACGGTGGCGAAGCCGCGGCGCGTGGTGTTCACCGGGCGCCTCCAGCCGTGGGTCACGGGCAAGGACCTCGTGCTCGAGCTGCTCCGGCGCTGGGGTGCCAAGCAGTCGCAGGGCATGAGCGTCGAATTCGTGGACGCCGAGCGGCAGCTCCCGATCGCCTACCGCAACACCATCTGCAACATGATGGCCGAGGCGGAGAGCTGGAACGGCATCTTCGCGCCCGACGACATCACGTACGCGTGGTTCGCGGCCAAGGGGATGAAGGACCTGCCCTATCCGAGGATCGCTCCCGGCACCGACGTGGAGTGGGCGATCGACGAGACGCTCACGCTCTCCGACGTGCGGCCGATGATCGCCAAGCCCTTCAGTCCCGGCAATGCCTTCCCGGCTGAAGAAGTCGCAAAGGAACGCATCACGTTCGACAAGGCACTCATCGGCTCGTGCACGAACGGCGGCTACGACGACCTGCTGTCGGCCGCCCTCGTGCTGCGAGCGGCACGCGAGCAGGGGATGAAGAAGGCGGCGAAGGAGTTCGTGGTCTTCCCCGGCTCGGGCGGCGTGAAGCAGCAGATCGAGCGCCCCGACGCGAGGCTCGACGGCGAGAGCATCGCCAGCGTGTTCCGCTCGGTGGGTGCCGGGATCCGCCAGAGCTGGTGCGGGCCGTGCTTCGGCCAGGGCCCGGATTCGCTCCAGCCCGGGCAGCGCGCGATCACCAGCTTCAACCGCAACTGGACGAACCGCATGGGCGTCGGCGGCGAGGGCTACCTCGCCTCGCCCAGCGTCGTGGCCGCGAGCGCGATGCTCGGCTACATGGGCCCGCCGAGCGAGCTCGGCCTGGCGTGGGAGCCGGAGGCGTTCGCGGTCTAGCCGCGTCCGCCTCCGGCGTCGCCCTCACCGCACCATCACCAGCTTCTGGATCTGCGTCCGCTCCTCGGTCCGGAGCCGGTAGAGGTAGACCCCGCTCGGCACCGGGCTTCCCGAGCGGTCGCGCCCGTCCCAGGTCGCGGCATGCTCGCCGGGCGCGTAGCGACCGTGCGCCAGTGTGGCGACCTCGCGCCCGCTGACGTCGTATACGGTCAGGTCCACCTCCTGCGCGCGCTCGAGCGCGAACGCGATGCGAGTCGGGCCCACCGTGGGATTGGGATGGACGCCGGTCAGCTCCACCCTGTCCTTCCCTGCGGCCGCGCTCGCGACCACCGCGCCCGGCGACGACGTCGGTTGCGTGATCATCATCCTGCGCATCATCTCGTTGTCCTCGTGGTCGAGGATGTGGCAGTGCCACACGTAGCCCGGGCCGCCGGGGTAGCCGAAGCCGTCGTTC
>DATLUU010000629.1:0-3844 GCA_035577885.1 Verrucomicrobiia bacterium | reverse complement strand
GCGATCGTCATGGACGTCATCGCGTTGAACGACGGCAGGCGCGCGCACGAGAAAGTCCGCCGGCTGCGCCAGCTCCGCCCCGACATGATCCTGATCTCGGGCGGCACCGACGGCGGCGACGTCAAGCGGGTCACCGAGATGGCCGAGATCATCGCCGCCGCAGACCCGCGGGCACGGCTCGGCGCCGGCTACGAGCTGCCGGTGATCTTTGCCGGTAACCAAAGTGCTGCTGCGAACGTCACCGCCTGTCTGGGTTCCAAGACGGCGCTCAGCGTGGTGCCGAACCTGCGGCCGTCGCTCGAGCGCGAGCACCTGGGGCCGGCGCGCGACGCCATCCACGAGCTGTTCATGGAGCACGTCATGGCGCACGCGCCCGGGTACAAGAAGCTCATGACCTGGTCGCCGGTGCCGATCATGCCCACGCCCGGCGCGGTGGGCCTGATCATCGAGAAGGTGGCGAAGCGCGACCGGCTCGCGGTCGTGGGCGTGGACATCGGCGGCGCCACCACCGACGTGTTCTCGGTGTTCCGCGTGCCCGGCGCCGCGGACGATGCCACGGTGTTCAACCGCACCGTGTCCGCGAACCTCGGCATGAGCTACTCGGTCTCGAACGTCATGGCCGAGGCGGGGATCGCGAACATCCTGCGCTGGGTGCCGTTCGCGGTGGACGAGGTGGAGCTCCGGAACCGCATCAAGAACAAGATGATCCGGCCCACCACCATCCCGCAGACGCTCGAGGACCTGGTGATCGAGCAGGCCATCAGCCGCGAGGCGCTGCGGCTGTCGTTCGAGCAGCACAAGGCGCTGGCGGTGGGGCTCAAGGGCAAGCAGACCGCGCGCGATATCTCCGATGTGCTCGACCAGACCGCCTCGGGCAGCTCGCTCGTGGACCTGGTCGACTTGGGACTCCTCGTGGGCTCGGGCGGCGTGCTCTCGCACGCGCCGCGGCGCGCGCAGGCGATGCTGATGATGATCGATGCGTTCCTCCCCGAGGGGATCACCGAGCTCGCGGTCGACAGCATCTTCATGACGCCGCAGCTGGGCGTGCTCTCCACCGTGCACGAGACCGCGGCGACGCAGGTGTTCGAGCGCGATTGCCTCGTGTTCCTCGGGCCGTGCGTGGCGCCGATCGGCAGTGCGAAGCCCGGTGCGCCGTGCGTCACGGTGGAATGGGCACCCGAGTCCGGCGCGCCGTCGCGTCACACGGTCGCGTTCGGCACGCTGTTGCGCGTGCCCACCGCCGGCGAGCGCGGGAAGCTCACGGCGACGCCCGAGCGCGGCTTCGACCTCGGCGCCGGCAAGGGGAAGCCGGTCGCGCGCACGGTGCGTGCCGGCGTCGTGGGGCTGGTCGTGGACGCGCGCGGGCGCAGGCCGTTCGCGCTCCCGGAGGAGCCCGCCGCCCGCATCGCCAGGCTGCGCGAGTGGAACCGCGCGCTCGACCTCTACCCGCGGGAGGTGTGATGGGGCACGCGTACACACCCGGCCTGCGCGTCGCCGCCGAGACCGTCGTCCGCCGCGAGCGGCGGCTGCCCTTGAAGGGTGAGGTGTGCGTGGCCGTGGGCGCGGCGGTGGGGCCGGAGAGCGTGGTCGCGCGCTGCGTGCTGCCGGGGAACGTCCAGACCGTCAACCTCGCCGCCAAGCTGGGCGTGGATCCCGCCGCGGTCGGGGGCACGCTCTTGAAGCCGGTCGGCTCGGCGGTGGCACTGGACGAGACGATCGCGGAGGCGAAGGCGATGTTCGGGCTGATGCGCAACCGCGTCGCCTCGCCGGCGGACGGCACGCTCGAGAGCGTCTCATCCGTGACCGGCCAGCTCCTCGTGCGCGAGCGGCCGATCCCGGTCGAGGTGAACGCCTACGTGCGCGGCCACGTCGCCGAGGTGCTGCCCGGCGAGGGCGCGGTGGTGGAATCGCGGGCGGCGCTGGTCCAGGGCATCTTCGGCGTCGGCGGCGAGACGAACGGCCGGCTCGCGATCGCCACCTCGGGGCCGGGCCAGTCGCTCGAGGCCTCGCACTTGAAGCCCGAACATCGGGGGGCCGTCGTGGTGGGCGGCGATCACGTCACCCATGCCACGGTGCTCAAGGCCCGCGAGCTGGGCGTGCGCGCGCTGGTCGTGGGCGGCTTCGACGATCGCGATCTGCGCCAGCTGCTGGGGCGCGACCTTGGAGTGGCGATCACCGGGCAGGAGGAGCTGGGGATCACGCTGGTGCTCACCGAGGGCTTCGGCCGCATCGGCATGGCGGCGCGCACGTGGGAGCTGCTGAATGCGCATGCCGGCAAGGTGGCGAGCGTGAGCGGCGCGACGCAGATCCGGGCCGGCGTGCTGCGGCCCGAGATCCTGATCCCTCTGGATGAGCACGCCGGCGCGCACGCGTCGGAAGCGGAGGGCGGGACCCTGGAGGTGGGTTCCTTCGTGCGCGTCATCCGCCAGCCCTGGTTCGGCCGCCTCGGCTGCGTGGTCGAGCTGCCGGCGGAGCTCGCCGCCCTCGACACCGAGGCGCGTGTTCGCGTGCTGGTGGTGGAGTTCGCCGACGACCGCACCCGCGCCACCGTGCCGCGTGCGAACGTTGAACGCCTCGCGGGCTAGGCTAGGCGAGGTCCCGAAACGCCCACCGGTCACGGCGCCGCGCCGGGCCAGCGGTTGACGACGTTCGTTCGGCATTGCTAGCGTGGCCCGCGCTGCGGAGGCGCAGGATGCGCCGGAGATCGTGCACGGAGGCTCATTGACGACCCAGCAGGGGACCTTGTTCGCCGTTCTCCTCGTCGCCGCGCTCGCGGCGGCCCCGGCCCGTGCGCAAGCGCCGGCCGCGGCGGCGACGCCTCCCGCACCCGAGCCGCCCTCCGGCCTCACCGTGGCCGACGTGCCCAACGACGCCGGCACGTCCCTGGCACTCCAGTGGACGCTCTCGCCCGATGACGGTGCGGGCCGCGGCGTGGTGGCGGGCTACCGGCTCGAGCGCGCGACGTCGCCGTCCGGTCCGTGGACGGTCGTGGACTCGCTGGCGCCGGCCACGAAGGCGTACACGGACGGCGGCGTCCACCGCAACACGCCCTACTTCTATCGCGTCGGCGCGTTCGGTGCCGGCGGCCTCACGCTCGCCCTCTCGAACGCAGGGCCCGGGATCGGGCGCGAGACCTGGTTCAACTCCACGCGGGTGAGCGTGCTCGCGTTCATGCTCGTCTTCTACCTGCTGGTGCTGTTCTTCATGGAGCGCGCGCGCACCGGGCACAAGCCGTTCGTGCGCCGGCTGCCGGGCATCGACGCCATCGAAGAGGCGATCGGCCGCGCCACCGAGATGGGCCGCCCGGTGCTCTACGTGCCCGGCATCCAGGACATCGACGACATCCAGACCGTGGCCGGGCTCGTGATCCTCGAGAGCGTGGCGCGGCTCACCGCGCGCTACGAGACGCCGATCCGTGTGCCGGTGGCGTACCCGATCCCGTTCACGATCGCCCAGGAGATGGTGAAGAGCGGGTACCTGAACGCCGGCCGACCCGAGGCCTACGACCCCGACAGCGTGCAGTTCGTGTCGCCCGAGCAGTTCGCGTTCGTGGCCAAGCTCACCGGCATCATGCTCCGCGACCGGCCCGCGGCGCACATCTTCATGGGCTCGTTCTACGCCGAGTCGCTGATGCTGGCGGAGACCGGGTTCACGACCGGGGCGATCCAGGTGGCGGGCACGGCGAACGTCCACCAGCTGCCGTTCTTCGTCGTCGCCTGCGACTACACGTTGATCGGCGAGGAGCTCTACGCCGCGAGCGCCTACCTCTCCGGCGAATCGCGGCTCGTCGGGGGCTTGAAGGGCGCCGACATGCTCAAGCTGCTCATGATCCTCACCATCCTGG
>DATLUU010000628.1:0-3231 GCA_035577885.1 Verrucomicrobiia bacterium | reverse complement strand
GACCGATCCCGCGAGCGGCGCGAACGGCATCTCGGCGTTCATCATGGACACGGCGACGCCGGGATTCCGCGTGGGCAAGAAGGAGAAGAAGATGGGCCTGCGCGGCTCGGACACGGTCGAGGTCGTGTTCGAGGACTGCATGGTGCCTGCCGATCAGTTGCTGGGCGAGCCGACGGGCGGCTTCAAGACGTTCATGAAGACGCTCACCGGCGGCCGCATCTCGATCGGCGCGCTGGCGCTCGGGATCGCCCAGGGCTCCTACGAGCACGCGGTCGAGTACTCGAAGGTGCGCCACCAGTTCGGCCAGCCGATCTCCAACTTCCAGGGCATCCAGTTCATGCTCGCCGACATGGGCACCCAGATCGAGGCGGCGCGCCACCTCGTCTACCACGCCGCGATGCTGCGCGACGCCGGCCGCGAGTTCACGAAGGAGGCCTCGATGGCGAAGCTGTTCGCGAGCGAGGTCGGCAACTGGGTGACCGACAAGTCGATCCAGGTCCACGGCGGCATCGGCTACTGCCGCGACCTGCCGGTGGAGCGCATGCACCGCGACGTCAAGCTGATGGAGATCGGCGAGGGCACGAGCGAGATCCAACGCATGGTGATCGCGCGCGAGATCCTTCGCGGCGGCTGATCGCGTGCCCGAGACGTCACGCATGCGCTGGGCGAGCGCCAGCTCGCGACTCGAGCACCCGGCCACGGCTGCCGTGGAAGTCTCGCACGAGCTGCGCGCGCAGCTGGGCGGCGAAGCGCCGGACCTGATCCTCGTCTTCGCCTCGGGACCTGGCGCGGGTCGCACCGCGGCCGCGGCCGAGATGCTCCGCCGCGAGCTGCCCGCGGCGACGTTCGCGGCCGTGAGCGCGCGCGGCGTGGTGACGCGCGAGCACGAGGTGGAGCAGGGCGTGGGCCTGAGCGTGGTGGCGGCGCGGCTCCCCGGCGTCGAGGTGAAGCCGTTCCTGCTCACGCAGGACATCTGGGCGGAGCCGGTCTCGACCGAGGCGGAGTTCGACCTGCGCGCGCCCGGTGCTCGCGGCGCCGAGCTGGTGATCGTGCTCGGGGACCCGTTCTCGCTCGACATGGAGCGCGTGCTCTCGCTGTTCAACCGCTGGGTGCCGGGTGTGCGCGTGGTGGGCGGGCTCGCGAGCGCGGCGTCGAAGCCCGGCGGCAACACGCTGGTCCTGAACGACTGGAGCGCGCGCGAGGGCGGGTTCGCGATCGCGCTGCACGGAGCGCTCCGCGCCGACGTCGTCGTGTCGCAGGGCTGCGAGCCGATCGGGCCGCCGCTCGACGTCACGCACGCCGAGGACAACCTGATCTTCACGCTCGACGGCCAGCCGGCGGTGGAGCGCATCGAGCAGGTCCTGCGCGCGGTGCCCGAGCACGAGCGCGACCGGCTGAAGCAGGGGCTCTACATCGGCCGGCCCGCGCGCGGCGAGGCGAGCGGCCGTGGCGACTACCTGATCCGCAACCTCCTCGGCGCCGACCGCGATCGCGGCGCACTCGCCGTGGCCGACGTGGTGGGCCTGCGCGAGAAGGTGCGCCTGCACGTCCGCGATGCGCGTGCGGCCCAGGAAGACCTCGACATGCTGCTCTCGCCCCAGGCGTTCGACACCGTGGCGAGCGGCGTGCTGCTGTTCGCCTGCAACGGCCGCGGGCGCGCGCTGTTCGGCGTGCCCGACCGCGACATCACCACGCTCCAGCAGGCGCTCAAGGCGGCGGCGCCGTGCGCCGGCATGTTCTGCGCCGGCGAGCTGGGCCCGGTGGGCGAGCGCAACTTCCTCCACGGCCACACCGCGAGCATCGCCATCGTGCGACCGAAGTAGCATCCGGTCACGCGCGCGCCGGCCGCTCGACGAACAGGGCAGCGCGGATTCCGCCGGATCGCCGGAGCGCGGCACCCGATCGCGCCCGGGGCCGGCATCGTGGGTGCGTGGATTCCGCTGGGGCGCACTCGAGGGCGGGGCGTATCGTGCCGGTCATGGGCCGCGTTCGGGACGTCGTCGAGGGATCGGTCTACCAGTCGCTCCGGTTCGCTCTGGGTGCGGCGGCGCGAACGTACTTCTCGCGCATCGAGGTCCGTCACCTCGAACGGCTGCCGCAATCGGGTCCGCTGCTCGTGGTCGCGAACCACCCCGCCTCGCTCACCGACGTCCTCGTGCTGGGGCCGGCGCTGCCGCGCCGCCTCCATTTCGTGGCCTACAGTGGACTGTTCAAGCCGTGGCCGTTCGGCGTGCTGCTGCGTCTCGCGGGCACGGTGCCGGTGTACCGGCAGCAGGAGGGCGCCGAGAGCATGCCGAAGAACGCAGACATGTTCCGGGCCTGCAACGACGTGCTCCGCGCGGGCGAGGCGGTGCTCATCTTTCCCGAGGGAACGAGCGTCGGGGACCGCAGCGTGGAAAAGCTGCGCACCGGTGCCGCGCGCATGGCGTTCGCCTACGAGTTCGACGCCCGTCGCGGCGAGCCGCTCTGCCTGCTCCCGATCGGCCTCCACTTCGACCAGCGCGAGTTGTTCCAGAGCGCCGTCACGCTTTCCATCGGTCGGCCGCTCGAGCTGGAGTCCTTCCGCGATCAGCACGCTTCAGATCCGGTGGAGGCCGTGCAGGCCCTCACCGCGCAGATCCAGGTCGCGCTCGAGAAGCTGATCCTCAACATCCCGTCGCGCGAGCTCGTCAAGCTCGTGCACGAGGTCCAGCGGCTCTACCTGAACGAGCTGCAGCTCCAGTCCCCGGGCGCGCCGGAGCTGGCGCTCAGCCGCGCGATCTCGGACTGCATCGAGTTCTACCGCGTGCACGACCGCGAACGGTTGTTCCAGATCTGGAGGGCGATGAACGGCTACCGGCGGAAGCTGGCGATGGCGCACCTCGAGGACGACGCGATCCGGGCCGCGGGCGCGGCCCGGTCCGCCGTCGAGCCCACCGTGGGCGCGTTCATCGGGATCGGCCCCGCGATCGTGGGGGCGGTGCTCAACTACCTGCCCTACCACCTGACCGGCCGCATCGGGCTCTTGTTCGCGGCGGCCGACCCCACGCGAACGGCGTTCGCGCGCATGATGGTGGGCTTGGTCGTGTTCCCCGCCACCTATTCGGTCTACGGCTGGCTGTTGCGACGGCTCACGCATTGGACGTGGGGGATCGTCGTGGCGGCCCTCGCCGCGGGCGCGATCCTCGGGCTCTTCGCCTACGCCTACTTCGCCTGGTTTCGCACGGAGCGTCATCGCCTCCGCGTCGAGTG
>DATLUU010000627.1:0-4234 GCA_035577885.1 Verrucomicrobiia bacterium | reverse complement strand
GCCGTGGCCATGGCGCGATCGGAGATGCCCGACCTCATCGTGCTCGACGTGATGATGCCGGAGATGGACGGGGTCGAAGTGTGCAACCGGCTGCGCGCGTCGTTCACCACGCGCGGCATCCCGGTGATCATGCTCACCGCCAAGGCGGGCAAGGACGACCGCATGACGGGGCTGGTGAAGGGCGCGAACGACTACATCACGAAGCCGTTCGACCTGGGCGAGGTGGCGCAGCGCGTGCGTAACACGCTCGACTGGAGCCGCCAGCAGCGCGCGGCGAGCCCGCTCACCGGGCTGCCCGGCAACCACTCGATCAACGATGAGATCCGCCACCGGTTGAACGCCTCCGAGCCGTTCGCGCTGCTGCAGATCGACATCGATCACTTCAAGGCGTTCAACGACTACTACGGTTACGGCCGCGGTGACGAGGCCATCCAGATGCTGGCGCGCCTGCTCTCCGAGACCGTGGCGCGCACCGGCGGCGAGCACGGCTTCATCGGCCACATCGGCGGTGACGACTTCGTCGTGCTCACCTCCTGCGACGCCGCGGAGACGATCGGCGAAGAGATCGTCGAGGCCTTCAACAAGGCGGCCTTGGGCCTTTACGACGAAGAAGACCGCTCGCGCGGCCACGTCGACGTCTTGAACCGCCGCCACGTCGTCGAGCGCTTCCCGCTCATGAGCCTCACCATCGCCATGGTGAGCACCGATCGCGTGCCGGTCACCCACCTGGCGCAGCTGATCGACATCGCCCAGGAGCTGAAGGCCCACGGCAAGGGCATCCCGGGCAGCGTGGTGGTGGGCGAGCGTCGTCGCCGTCAGGATCCGCCCGCGCAGAACCAGCGCGTGGCCTGAAGGTCCTCACGGCCATGGACGCGCCGCTCCATCCCGACCGCCGCGAGCTTCCGCGCGAGACGCTCACGCTCCTCGCCGAGGCGGTGCTGGCGCTGCGCGCCACCCCCGAGCTGGACGTGTCGTGGGACCTGGCGCAGAACCACCTGCGCGAGGCGCTGTCCGCCGCCCATGCCTGCCTGTTGCGGGTCGACCGCCGGAGCGGCGCGCTGTTCCTGCGCGAGGAATCCGGCGTCGAGACGCCCTACCTGGCCGAGAACGGCGGCCCGGTGGAGTGGGTGATGCGCAACGACCGCGCGCGCTTCGACGAATCGTTCGACCCCGACACCTCGCGCGAGACCTTGTTGTGGCGCCAGCCGCCCGAGGCGCTGGCGACGCTGCCGCTCGTCGCGGGCAGCACCACGTACGGCTTCCTGCTCGTGGGCTTTTCCGCCACGCACGGCTTCGGTGCCCAGGAGCGGCTGCTGCTCCAGACGCTCGCCGACGCGCTGGCGCTGGCGCTCGAACGCTCGCACCTCCACCGCGAGCTCGAGGATGCACGCACGCAGGCGGGCGCACTCGAGCGCCGGCTGGGCTCGGCGCAGGAGTTCTCCGCGCGGCTCCTGAACCTCGTCACCACCGAGCTCCGGAGCCCGCTCGCCTCCCTCAAGGCGTACGGCGAGTCGCTGGCACTCGTGCCCGAGAACCAGCGCGACACGCGCCGGCGCTTCCTCGAGGTCATCCAGCAGGAGTGCGATCGCATGGCGCAGCTGCTCGGCGACGTCGCCGACCTGTCGCGTATCGAGGGTGGGGAGTGCACGCTGCGCCTCGCCGCGCTGACGTTGAACGACCTCGGCCGGCTCACCCACGAGAGCCTGGCGGCGCTGGCCGGCGCGCGTGGCGTACGCCTGGAGCTCAAGGCCGACGACGCGCGCATCGAGGTCGACCTCGAGCTCATGCGCCGCGCCATCGAGAACCTGGTGCAGAGCGCCATCGAGGCCTCGCCCGAGGGCGGCCGCGTGCGGCTCTCGCTCACGAGCCGCGCCGAGGACTGGACCTGCACCGTCCTCGACGACGGCCCGCCCGCGCCCGACGCCGCCGCGACGCGGCTCGGGCTCGCCATCGCCCGCGGCATCGTGGAGCTGCACGCGGGCCGGCTGTCGGCCGAGCACCCCCCGGCGGGGCCGCGGTTCTCGTTCACCGCGCCGCTCAAGCCCACCGCGTCGGCGCGCGCGCGCCGCGTCGCGCGCCAGGCGCTCGGTCGCCCGGACCTGCAGCCGCTGTTCGACGCCATCGTGGAGATGGTGAGCGTGACGCTCGAGAGCGCGCTCGTCTCGCTCGTGCTCGTGGATCCAGACCGCGGTGACCTGTTCGTGGCCGCGAGCACCGGACGCGAGGGCGCGATCGTCGGCCGGCGCACCGCCATCCGCAGCGGCGTCGCGGGCGCGGTGGCGGCATGGGGCCACCCCATCCTCGTCGACGACATCGAGACCGATCGCCGCTTCCGCCGCCTGAACCACCCGCAGTACAGCACCAAGTCGCTGCTCTGCGTGCCGCTGCGCGTGGAGGGCGAGGTGATCGGAGTGGTGAACGCGAACAACAAGCAGAACGGCGAGTCGTTCGACGAGGACGACCTCGGGCTCCTGGTCATGCTCGCCGAGAGGATAGGCAGCGCCGTCGAGCGCGCCTGCGCCTATCCCGACAGCGAGCGCGTGGTGGACGACGCCCTCGCCGCGGTGCAGGCGATGACGCAGTTGAAGCGCGAGTTCGCGCTCGGCGGGCGGCGCACGGTGAAGCGCGCGCGCGCGCTGGCGCGGGTCATGGGACTCACGCCCGCCGAGATCGACGTCATCGGCTACGTGGCGAGCATCCACGACCTGGGCATGGTGCGCTTCGGCCCGCACGCGGTGCATCCGCATCGCCTGGACGAGCACCAGCGGAAGGCGCTGCGCGCGCACCCGGCGGTGAGCGTGGAGATCCTGCGGCCGCTCGAGTACCTCGGGCTGGTGCGCGAGATCGTGCTCGGCCACCACGAGCGCTGGGACGGGACCGGCTACCCGAACGGGCTCGGGGGCGACCGCATCCCGATCGGGAGCCGCATCCTCGCCGTGGTCGACGCCTGGGAGAGCATGACCACCTCGCGGCCCTGGCGTCCGGCCATGTCCCGGGAGGAGGCGCTTTCCGAGCTCCAGGAGGGCGCGGGAGGGCAGTTCGACCCGGACGTGGTGGCGGCGTTCGTGCAGCTGCTGGAGGGGGGCGAGGGGGAAGGGGAACAGGAGCTCCGGAACGCGGCCTGAAGGCCTGCCGCCGCGGCCCGGGGCCTGTCGAGAACGACGGACGAAACTCTCAAGCCGCGGTTCGGGAGCGCCGATACAGATTCGGAAGCTTCGCGGGCCGCGTCTCGGGCTCGCTCCGCGCGGCATTGGCCGCGCGGGTGGCCGGCGGTGCGGTTCAAGGATGAATGCGTCGCAAGGAGGTGAGCGGCATGGCGAAGGGTCGGATCCTGGTGGTGGACGACGAGATCTACATCGTCCATATCCTGGATTTCAGCCTCGGCATGGAGGGCTACGAGGTGCTGACGGCGCTCGACGGCGAGCAGGCGCTGGAGAAGGCGCGCGCCGAGAAGCCCGACTTGATCGTGCTCGACATCATGATGCCGAAGCTCGACGGCTACGAGACGTGCAAGCGCCTGAAGGCCGACCCCGAGGTGAAGGACGTGCCGGTCATCCTGCTCTCCGCGAAGGGCCGCAACGTCGACCAGAAGGTGGGCTTCGAGGTGGGCGCGGACGACTACATCACCAAGCCGTTCAGCCCGCGGAAGCTCGTCGAGCGCATCAACGCCATCCTCGGCCACGGGACGTCGCAGCAGAGGATGCAGGCTTAAGGCAAACCCCCCGTCCATCAGGATGTGCCACGAGGGCCCGCGACCGAAGGTCGCGGGCCTTCGCTGTTGCGCAAGGACGCTGGCCCCGCGAACGCTCCGGGCTGCCGCCCGCCCGCGGGCACTGCCGGGCTCTTGGACCGCCTGCTCATCTTCCTTCGCCTGGCCTGAACCGGAGGACGCCATGATGCTGCGTCAATTCAAGGTCGCGATCGTGAGCGTGATCGCGTTCACGACGCCGGCTACTCCTACGGCACGAACCTGGGGCCCTCGTCGGACAAGCTCATCAACGGCATCCACAACAAGCTGCCGAACGGTCAGGACGACCCCGGCAACTTCGACGGCATCGGCCGATTCCTCGCGCAGGGGCATTCCCGTCCTTTGTAACTCTTGCACCCTGAATTTGCCGTCGTGGGCTCGCCGGCATCGGCTTCGAGAGTCGATGAGCTGAATTCGCCGTGTTTACGCGTTCGCGATCGGTCCCGGTCCGAGGCACATCGCTGGCCCGCTCCTTGCGCACGAGTT
>DATLUU010000626.1:0-7222 GCA_035577885.1 Verrucomicrobiia bacterium | reverse complement strand
GTTGCTCTCCGACGATTTCCAGTTCATCAGCGCCGGGACGGACTCCGCGGGGAGCCCTTCGCGGGCGCCCTACGACCGGTCCTGGCTTCTCGTGGCGCTCGCCGCGCTCCGGGATTCCTCCTCGACCGTGAGCTTCACGGTGGACCAGAACCTGGTGCCGTTTCCCGATACGCGGCCCGGCAAGGCCTCCAAGTACCACCAGCAGATACGAACCTCGGTCAATGCGAGCGTGCGGTTCACGGATCCAAACGGGAACGTCGAGATCACCGGTAGCCTGCTCTTCTTCCTCACGCGCGGCGATTCCGCCGCGATCCCCGCTGACCTGCGCGCGCTCGGGTTGAAGCCCGACTCCACCCAGTGGTGGCTGGACCGTATGGAGGACGAGACGCTGGCCGGCGCCGGCGTGTCATACCCGGCGCGACCGAGCAGGAACAACACGTTCGGTGGGCTGCTCGAATACTTCCACTCGCTCGTCGCACACTAGCGCGCCGGCTGAGGGCGTCGGTTGTAGAGTGGCGCGATGGCCGCCCTGTTCCCCAGGCTCGCGATCACGCTCATGGTCGTGCTGGCGTGGCTCCGCTCGGGCGCGCCGATCGAGCCGGAGCCGCTCCGCCGGCGGCTCGCGTGGACGTTTGGGCTCGCGCTCGCGCTGCGGCTGGCACTCGAGCTGCTCATGCGCGCGCCGGCCGGCGGCGTGGCGACGGCGACGGCGCTCGTGGCCGCGCTCGCGGCGCTGGCGTTCCTGTGGCCGCTCCTGCGCCTGGCACTCGGCGGGCCGTTTTCGAAGGCCGGCCGCATCACCCGGCTCGCCTTCACGCTGATCGGCTTGATCGTGCTCTGGCTCGGCGCGCCGGGCGACTCGGTCTTCTGGTTCTGGATCGCGTTCACGCGCTGCCCCTGGCCCCCCGTGCTGCGCACGCCCGAGCGCTTCCGGGCCTCGGTCGCCTCGCTCGCGGCCGCGCTCGCGCTGTTCCTCGGCGTCCACCGCGCCGCGGGGCTCTCGCCCGCGGCGAACGCGGCCGAGGGCGTCGCCTGGTTCGGCCGCGCGATCGGGATCGTGGCTGCGCTCTTCGCCACGACGGCAGCGTTCAAGGCGTTCACGGGTGATCCCACGCTCGGGATCCGGCGCGTGAGCCGGCGGCTCGTGCTCTCTCACGTGCTGGTGGTGAGCGTGCCGCTCGCGATCGTGGTGACGCTCTGGATCTTCTCGACGTACCTGGGCGTGAACGCCGACCGCGCGCTCATGACGGTGCGGGCGGTGGACCGCGAGAGCACGCAGCTCGAGGAGTCGCTGCGCGCCGTGCTCGCGGCGGGCGACGTCGGGGCGGGCGCGCGGGCGCTGGCCTCGAGCCGGCACGGTCACTGGCCTGGCCTGCGCGTCTATTCCGTGCGCGAGCACGCCGTCACCTGCGAGGCCGGCGCCCGGTTGCCGCAGGACTCGCTGCTCGCCGGCTGGGTCGCGGCGCTCGACTCGCTGCCGCGGCATGGCGTGGTGGAGCTGGGCAGGCTTCGCTACCTCGGCGCGGCCGCGGTGCGCGGCGATACCGCGCTCGTGGCGCTCGAGCCGATCGGGGAGGCGCTCGACAGCACGCTCTCGCCGCTCGTGGGCGCCGAGGTGCGCATGGCGAAGACGGGTCGCGGCCAGAACGCGCTCGACTCGCTGGGAACCAGCTTCGAGGCCCTCGGCGACTCGCTGCGGAGCCCGTCGCTCCCGGGGCGCGCGGGGGACTCGCTGGCGCTCGTGCGCACTCAACGCCTCGCCGAGCGCGCGGGGGCCACAGGGCCCGTGATCCGCCGCGTCCGGCGAGGGAACGGGCAGGCGTTCCTCGCCGCCGGCGGCGACTCGATCTCGGCGAGTCGCGGATCCATCGGCTTCCTCGGCCTGGGGATGGCGCACGGCGTGAGGCGCGACGGGTACTCGTGGAAGGTGGACGATTTCGCGCTGAGCGCGCGCGCCACGTTCCACGCCACACTCGCCGGGTTGTTCGTGCACCTGCGCGAGAACCCGCTCCAGGTCGTGCCGGTGCTGGCGCTGGCGCTGCTCGCGTCCATGCTGCTGCCGCTCGCGAACACGGACTTGAAGATGGTGCGCGGCATGGGCGGCAGCATCACGCGCGCGATCGGCGCGCTGGGTGAGGGCGCGCAACAGTTCGCCCAGGGCAAGCTCGCGCACCGCATCCCGATCGCCGGCGATGACGACCTCTGGGACACGGCGCGGCAGTTCAACCGCATGGCGGAGGGCCTCGAGCGCGCGCGCGAGCTGGAGAAGGAGCGCGACCGGCTGGAGCACGAGCTGGACCTCGCGCGCCGCATCCAGGCGCGACTCCTGCCCTCGATGCCGCCGGCCGTGCCCGGCCTCGACGTGGCAGGACTCTCGGAGTCGGCGCGCGAGGTGGGCGGCGACTACTACGACCACGTGGACCTGGGCGGCGGCCGGCTGCTGCTGGTGATCGCGGACGTCTCGGGCAAGGGCGTGCCCGCGGCCCTGCTCATGTCGGGCTTCCGCGCCGCGCTCGTGAGCCAGGACCTCTCGCAAGCGAAGCCCGAGGACGTCGCGTCACGCGTCAACGAGTTCCTGAACCGGAGCGTCGAGCCCGGCCGTTTCGTGACCGCGTTCCTGGGATTGCTCGACGCTGCGACCGGACAGCTCACCTACGTGAACGCGGGCCACAACCCGCCGCTGCTGCTGCGCGCGGGTGGTGCCGTGGAGTCGCTCGAGGCGGGCGGCGTGATCCTCGGCATCCTGCCCGGGTCGCGCTACGCGCGCGGCGAGGTGACGCTCTCGCCCGGCGACCTGGTGGCGCTCTACACCGACGGCGTCACCGAGGGCGCGAACGCCGCGAACGAGATGTGGGGCGAGGAGCGGCTCGCGGCCCTGCTCCGTTCGGCGGCAGCGTCCAGCGCGCGCGACATCGCCACGCGCATCGTGCGCGAGGTGCGCGCGTTCGAGGGCGAGCGCGGGCCCGCCGACGACATCACCGTCCTGGTGGCGAAGCGGGAGCCACCGCCGGCGGCCTGAAGCCCGCCCCCAGCCTCGCCTCGATCTGCTCGCGGAGCGCGGCCGCCGCGGGATCGCCGGGTTCCAGCCGGTCGACCACGTCCAGCTCGCGCAATGCACCCACGAAGTCGTGGCGGTACGCGAGCGAGAGGGCCAGCACCTGGTGCCCGAGCACGTAGCGCGGATCCATCTCCAGGACGTGGCGGGCGAGCAGGACCGCCTCCGAATCGCGGTGCGTCTCGACCCAGGCGTATGCGCGCCACGCGCCGCTGGTGACGAAATACTTGACCGCGTTGCGGTCGCGTTGCAGCGAGTCGGCGCGATCGAGCGACGCGAGCGCATCGGCGTAGCGCCCGGCGCGCATGAGCGGCCGCGCCTCGAACAGCATCCGCACCGCCTCGGGCTCGACGAGCGCCACCTCGGGCGTGTGCCCACCCTCGCCCTGGACGATCACCGTGACCGGCGTCGAGAGCGAATCGCGGAAGGCGTCGAACCGCATCCAGCGGAGCGTGGGGTCTCGGTACCATGCCTGGAGCGCGCGATCCCCGCCGAGCGCGTACTCGAGCTGGTGGGGGAGGTTCTCCTGCACCACGATCGCGCCGTGGGGAAGCGTGGGGTAGCGCGCGGCGAGCGTCCGTCGCGCCGCGCGCAGGAAGCGCTGGAGGCGCGTCAGGTGCGGCCAGTCCATGAACGCCCCGGTCTCGGCGAGCGAGTCGGTGACCACGCTCACCGCGCGCGGGGCGCGCTCGAGGAGCAGCAGCCGCCCGGCCACGAGCGTGCCCGCGAGCGCGGGATGCGCGGCCCCGAGCGCGCCCACGGCGCAGACGCCGAAGCCGGCGCCGCCGTACTGGCTGCGGTTCGGCTGCCACGACGGGAAGATCGGGGTGAGCGTGGCGGTGGCGAGCGCGAACCAGGCGAGGCCCCAGGCGCACCACGGCGCGGCGCGCGCGAGCCGGGCGCGCGCCGGGCGGTGGAGCGCGAACACCGCGGCCGCCGCCAGCGCCAGGACGGCGCCGGCCGCGACGATCGCGCCGTCGTGCGCCCCCGGCAACCGGGGCAGGCTCGCGAGCGCGCGCACGGTGCCGTCGAACGCCCACGCCAGCTTCGCCGGCCAGTGGGCGCCCAGAGCCGTGCTCGCGCCGGTGATGCGCCCGGGCAGCTCCAGGTGCGCCGAGCGCCGCACGACGAGCGTGGCGGCGCCCCAGGCGAGCAGGAGCAGCGCGCTCCCGAGTGCCAAGCGCACCCGCTCGCGGCGGTCGCGCGCCGCTCCGGGCACGAACGGCAGCAGGACCGCGGTCACGACCGCGACCTCCTTGCAGAGCAGCGCGCCGAGTGCGGCGGCGAGCGCGGTGAGCGGGCGGCGCCGCGACGCCTCGTGCACGGCCAGCGCGCTGAACACGAACAGGCCGAGGTCCACGAACTGCGTCGCCCAGCCGGCGATCGTGCGCGTGCTCTCGGAGAACAGCGTGAACGACGCCGCGGCGCACGCCAGCGCTCCGCTCCACTCGCGCCGGAGCGCGCGGTAGATGAGCAGGGCGCCGAGCGCGAGCAGCGCCAGGTGGAGCGTGGTCACCGCCGCGGGCGCCGACAGGATCAGGCGGCCGAGCGCGGCGTAGTAGAGCTGGTGGGGGATCGGCCGCCAGAACGCCTGCGAGCCGCCGCCGTCGAGCAGCGATCCCATGCCCTGGAACAGCGCGCGGTGGAGGAAGTCGAAATCCTCCGCCACCGGCTCGCCCCACGGCGCGCCGCGCATCGCGATCGCGAGCGGCAGCACCGCGAGCACGCTCGCCCACGCCCACGGGTCGCCGAGGCCCCGCGGCGGCGGCAGGTCCGAACGCACCGCCGGCTTGCGGACCCGGGTCGTCCTGCCCGGGCCGCGAGCCGTGCGGTGCGCGCTCACCAGATGGTCACGCGGACGTCGTCGCCGCGGTACATGGCGTCGCCGGGCTTGATGCCGAACGCCGCGTAGAACTCGGGGATGTTCGCGAGCGGCCCGTTGACGCGCAGGAACGCCGGCGCGTGGACGTCGGTCATGATCTGGTTCTGGAGCGCCTCCGGCCGGCGCTGGCCCAGCCACGACAGCGCGTAGCCGAGGAAGTAACGCTGGTCTGGCGTGAGCCCGTTGATCTTTTCACCGCGCCTGTACTGTTCCGTGCGTTTGAACGCCTCGTAGCCGAGGACGACGCCGCCCAGGTCGGCGATGTTCTCGCCCAGTGTCGCCTGGCCGCGCACGTGCTTGTCGCCGATCACGTAGGCGCTGAACTGGTCGGCGAGCTTCTTCGCGCGCGTGGCGAACGCCACCGAGTCGCTCTCGGTCCACCACGGGTTCAGGTTGCCGTTCTCGTCGAACTGCCGGCCCTCGTCGTCGAAGCCGTGCGTGATCTCGTGGCCGATCGTGGAGCCGCCCGCGTACGAGTAGAGGATGGCGTCGTCCACGAGCGAATCGGGGATGCCGGGCAGCATGAACGCCGCCGCCGGGAGCACGATCTCCACCTTCGAGCCGTCGTAGTAGGCGTTGTACGTCTGCGGCGTCATGTCCCAGAGCGTGCGGTCGACGGGCTTGCCGAGCTTGTTCGCCTCGAAGCGGAACCACCACTCGTTCACCCGCACCTGGTTGGCGACGAACGAGGTGCGGTCGAGTGTCAGCGCGGAGAAATCACGCCAGTGGTCGGGGTAGGCGACCTTGCGCGCCACCTTGTCGAGCTTGACGAGCGCCCGTTGCCGGGTGGCCTCGCTCATCCACGGCTCCTTCTGGATGCGCTCGCGATAGACCGCGATGATGTCCGCGGTGAGCTTCTCGTAGCGCGCCTTGGTGGCGGGCGAGCAGTACTTCTGCACCCACACCTGGCCCACCAGCTCGCCCATCGCGTTCTCGGTCTCGTCCAGCATGCGCTTCCAGCGCGGGCGCTGCGCCTTGGTGCCCGAGAGCACGGTGCCGTAGAAGTGGAAGTTCTCCTGGTCGATCGGCTTGGAGAGGTTCGCCGCGAACGTGGTGACGAGGCCCAGGCGCAGGTACGCCTGCCACTCGGAGAGCCGTGCCACGCTCAGGCACGAATCCACCTGCTTGAAGAACTCCGGCTGGCCGACGACGACCGAGTCCTGCACGGGCACGCCCATGCCGACGAACTGCGCCTTCCAGTCGATCGTGGGCGTGAGCTTCGAGAACTCGGCCAGGCTCATCTTGTGATAGTTCGCCCACGGGTCGCGCCGCTGCTCGAGCGTGCGCGATTTGGCGGCGAACGCGGTCTCGAGCTTCAGCACCGCGGCGCCGGACGTGGCGGAGCGGGTCGAGTCCTCGCCCAGCAGCTTGAATACCGCGACCAGGTGCTTGCCGTACTCGTCACGCACGCGCTTGGTGTCTTCGTCGGTGCCGAAGTAGTAGTCGCGGTCGGGCATGTGGAGCCCGGACTGGTACATGTGCACGATGTACTGGCTGCTGTTCTTCTCGTCCTGCCCCACGTACATGCCGTAGCCGGCGTTGACGCCGATGGCCTGCAGCTTGGCGATCAGCCCCAGCATCTCGGTGCGGGTGTGCACGTTCGCGATCTGCGCGAGCCAGGGCCGCAAGGGCTCGATGCCCTGCTTGTCCACGGTCACCGAGTCCATGCCGGTGGCCCAGTAGTCGCCGATCTTCTGCTCGTTCGTGCCCTTCGCCGCCTTGGATCTCGCCGCCTCCTGGCAGATGGAGAGCCGCTGGCGGTAGGTCTCCTCGTTCACCAGGTTCCCGATCCCCCAGCCGCGCTCGGAGGCGGGGATGGGGTTCTCCTTGATCCAGCGCCCGCAGGCGTACTTGAAGAAGTCGGTGCCGGGGGAGACCGAAGCGTCCATGTTGCGCACGAGCGGATCCTGCTCGGGCGAAAGCGTCGGCCCGCCGGCCAGCGCCGGGGCAGCGCCCGCCACGAGCGCCAGCGACACGAGCGCTGCGCGCTGGAGGCGCGTGAACAGAGAAGACCCAATCATTCGCGTCCCTTTCGTGGATGGGTGGGGAAACGCCGCGCACATTAGAGCGGGCGGCGGCGGGAGGCCAGCCGCGAGCCTAGTGACGCTCCGCGGTCGGACCCGACTCCCGCGCGATCACCGCCGGAGACACCCCTCTCATGCGCATCCGCGCGATGAGCGTCTCCGCCTCGGGCACACGGCCCTGAGAGCGGAGGAGGCGAAGCAGGACGACGTTCGCGACCTCGCTCGTGCTGTCGACATCGATCGCGGCTCGCAGCGCCTGCT
>DATLUU010000625.1:0-8881 GCA_035577885.1 Verrucomicrobiia bacterium | reverse complement strand
CTGGTAATCGGCGGGCAGCGACACGGTGAGCGTGTAGCTGTCGCACGGATGCGCCGCGTCGCAGGTCGGCTCGCTGTCCACGATCGGCGTCGGCGTCGGGTTCGGTTGCAGGAACGGGCCCGACGAGTAGGTCTGGGTCGGGGTGAGGACGTTGATCGTTCCGCTCGACGGCGTCGCCGCGCGCGCGGTGACGCTTGCCATCAAGCCAAAGACCGCGAGGGCGGCCAGGTGTCTTGAAGATCGCAGCACGTCGAAATCCCCCTTCTGATGGTGCTGGCCATCAGCCTCCGCGCGCCGGGCACGAGCGGGGTCGCCCGAGCCACGGTTCGCGCACCGCGAGGTCGGGCGGTCGCTTCGACCCCGCTCCGGCCGCCGATGTAGCGGCCGTCAGGTAAAGCCTGTGGGAGCGGGCTTGACATGGGCTTGAGCCGGAGCGGCGGCCACGACGGTAGTTCCATCGCCCACATGGCATTACGACTGTCTTGTCCGCCGAGTCCAGATGGGCTCCCGGCGAGAACTCAAGTACGGGTCAAGCGCCTCCTGCGAGCGTGACGCTGCGGGCTTCGTCCGGAGCCCGTTCAAGCACCGCTCATCGCAAAGGGGGCTCGCATGAAGCTGAAGGTCACCACCTTCATGGCAGCGGCGGCACTGGCCTGCGCCGGTCAGCCGGCGTCGGCCGACACGTACACGGCACTGATCCGCGGCGTCTGCACCGGCGGCGACTCGACCTACTGCCAGGCCGACATCGACTTCACGCCCACGGGGGGCAACTTCGCCACGGGCACCGGGACCGCCACCGTGAAGTTCACGCTCGAGAACGAGAGCGGGCTGATCCCGTTCCAGTCACCCGCGGTCGGCAACCCCATCCTGACGTCGTTCTACTTCAATGTGCCCCCCGGAGCCGGAGTGAGCTACACCGAGGGCCGGATCCTCGCCGGCTCGACCGTGTACAGCACGGGAGTGATCGTGAACGGCATCCCGGCGCCCGCGGGCTGCACGGTGCTGCTCGTGGACCTCGTCCGCACCGGCTTCTACGAGCTGGTCGGCAACTCCGCCACCGGGCAGTACGGCATCTTCACGAACTCGCTCCAGACGGCGGGCGGCATTGCCGCCGGCCTCGTGGACCCGGAGCTGTTCGTGGCCTGCATCAAGCAGGGCGACATCTTCTCGCCGCTCGTGATCGGCGGGCGCGTCCAGTTCACGGTGATGCTCTCGAACCTCGGCACCAACCTGGACTCGGCGGGCGACTTCCAGGACCTGTGCTCGCTCGTGAGCGGTCAACGGGATCCGTCGTCGTTCGCCGACAAGTTCCAGGGCACCGGGCAGGGCGGGGGAGGCAGCTGCTTCAACGGCGTTCCCTGCGGGCCCACGTCGGCGAAACGGTCATCGTGGGGCGCGATCAAGCTCATCTATCGTTGATAGGACGTGAGCCGCGGAACGACGACGACCACCTTCGGCGCGCGAAGGTGGTCGTCGCGTCCCAGGACCGGAGCGGAGGACGCCCGCAACTCCGGACTACGTCGCCGGCGCCATCAGCAGCTTCATGAGCGCGGCATGGTCGACCGGCTTCACGAGGTGGGCATCGAAGCCAGCCTCCTGCGAGAGGCGGCGATCGTGCTCCTGGCCCCAGCCGGTCACCGCGACGAGCGTGATGCCCTTGCCCCAGGGACGCTCGCGGATCGCGCGCGCCGCCGAGTAGCCGTCGAGCAGCGGCAGCCCGATGTCGAGCAGCACCACGTCGGGCTGGAACGCGTGCGCCGCATCCAGTGCGGCCTGGCCGTCGTATGCCGTGCGCACCTCGCCGCCGTGGCGGCGGAGCAGCAGCGCCAGGCTCTCGGCGTTGTCCTCGTTGTCGTCAACGACGAGGATGCGGCGCCTGGCCGAGCTCACCACCACCGAGTTCACATGCGCCGGCGCGGCGGGCGCGGGCACGCGAGGCAGCTCGACGAGCGGCAGGCGCACCACGAACTCGCTGCCGCTTCCGGGCCCGTCGCTCGTGGCGTCCACGCTGCCGCCGTGCATCTGCACGATGCGGCTCACCAGTGCCAGGCCGATGCCGAGGCCGCCGTGCGACGGCGCAACGGCGTGGTTCGTCTGGTAGAACATCTGGAACAGGCGCGGCAGCTCCTCGGCGGTGATCCCGCTCCCCGAGTCGCGCACCAGGATCCTGGCGTATTCGGCGTCCTGGTCCACGGCGAGCACGAGCGTGCCGCCCGTGGGCGTGAACTTGCAGGCGTTGTCGAGCAGGTTCAGCACCACCTGCGTCATGCGCACGACGTCGGCGTTCACGGGCACGGGCGCCGTGGGCATGGACACGTCCAGCTGCAGCCGCTTCGCGGCCACCGTGGGCTGGATGCTCTCGGCGGCGGCGCGGGCGACGTCGCGGAGGTCGGCGGGCTCGCGGCGGAGGCCGAGCTTGCCGCGGGTGATGCGGCTCACGTCGAGGAGGTCGTCGACGAGCCGCGTCAGGTGCGCGAGCTGGCGCTCGATCACCTCGTAGCTCCAGCTCACCTCGTGCCCGCTCGCGGGACTCTGGCGCAGCAGCTCGACCACGTTGCGGATGGGGGCGAGGGGGTTCCTGAGCTCGTGCGCGAGCATGGCGAGGAATTCGTCCTTCCGCCGGTCGCGCTCGCGCAGCGCGGACTCGGACTCGCGCAGGCGCAATGCGGCCTCGGTCAGCTCCTGCGTGCGCTCGGCGACGCGCTGCTCCAGCTGCTGGTTCAACGCCTCGAGCTGACGTGTCTTCCGGTAGAGGTCGGCGAACACGGCGACGCGGGCGCGCAGGATCTCGGGCTCCACGGGCACGCCCACGTAGTCCACGGCGCCGCACTCGAACCCGCGCAGCCGGTCGATCTCGCTCAGGAGCACGGCGGAGACGAAGATGATCGCGGTGCGCTGGTGGCGCGGGTGCTCGCGGATGATGGTTGCCAGCTCGAAGCCGTCGATGTCCGGCATGCAGACGTCGATCAGCACCACGGCGAACTCCGTCTGCAGCAGGTGCTCGAGCGCTTCGCGGCCGTTGCTGGCCTGGACCAGGTTCTCGGCGAGCGGGGCGAGGATCGCCTCGTAGCTCATGAGCTTCGCGGGCTGGTCGTCGACCAGCAGGATGTTCACGGGCTCGTGCGGGCGCATCCCTGCGTCCTCCTTTATCGGTGCAGCCATGACCGCAACACCCCCAGGAGCTGTTCGGTATTGACGGGTTTCGCCAGGTAATCCGAAGCGCCGGCTTCCAGGCACTTCTCGCGGTCGCCCTTCATGGCTCGCGCGGTGAGCGCCACGATCGGCAGCCGCTGGAGCGCGGGCTTCTGCCGCATGGCGCGCATGGTCTGGTAGCCGTCCATCTCCGGCATCATCACGTCCATGAGCACGATCGCCACGCCGGGCGTGGACTCGAGCTTGTCGAGAGCTTCGCGTCCGGTGGTGGCGGTGAGCACGGTCATGCCACGCCGCTCGAGCGCGCTGGAGAGGGCGAAGATGTTGCGCACGTCGTCGTCCACCACCAGCACCGCCTTGCCCTGGAGCGCCTCGTCGGAGCGGTGGAGCTTGTCCAGCATGCGCTGCTTCTCGGGCGGCAGGTCGGAGACCATGCGGTGGAGGAAGAGCGAGGTCTCGTCCAGGAGCCGCTCGGGCGATTCCACGCCTTTGACCACGATGCTCCGCGCCAGCGTGTGGAGCTGCAGCTCCTCGTCGGGGGAGAGCTGTTTGCCGGTGAACACCACCACCGGCAGGTCGGCGAGCCCGCCCTGCTCCTTCAAGGTCTCGAGCAGCTGGAGCCCGCTCATGTCCGGCAGCCGCAGGTCGACGACGGCGCAGTCGAACGACTGCTCGCGCAACGCCGCCAGCGCCTCGGCCCCGGTGCCGGCGCTCGAGATCTCCACGTCCTCGTGGCCCAGCAGCTCGCCGATGCTCTGCCGCTCGAGCGCGTTGTCCTCGACGACCAGCAACCGCTTCTTCCGCGGCGCCGCGTAATCCTTGAGCCGCGAGAACGCTTCCGTGAGGCCTTCCGGCGTCGCGGGCTTGGTGATGAACGCGAACGCCCCGCGCGCGAGGCCGTTCTGGCGGTCCTCGTCGAGCGTCACGATCTGCACCGGGATGTGGCGCGTCGACGAGTCCTGCTTCAGCTGACTCAGCACCGTCCAGCCGATCATGTCGGGCAGGAACACGTCGAGCGACACCGCCGCGGGGCGGTAGTGGCGGGCGAGGTCCAGGGCGTCGGCGCCGGTGTGGGCGACGAGCACCTTGAAGCCCTTGGCGTGCGCCAGCTCCACGAGCACGCGCGCGTAGTGCGGATCGTCCTCGACGATGAGCACGGTGGCATCGCCGGGGGCGACCTTGTCGCGGTCGTCCCCGACCTTCTCCAGCGCGCGCTCGGGGAGCCGCACGGAGGGGAAGCGCTGCGCCGGGCGCGTGGACGCGGTCGGGCGCTCGTTGGGCGCGGGCAGCAGCGACGGGCCGGCGTAGATGGCGGGCAGGTAGAGCGTGAACGTGCTGCCGAGGCCGGGCCGGCTCTGGAGCTGGATCTCGCCGCCCAGCAGGTGCGCCAGCTCGCGGCTGATGGCGAGCCCCAGGCCGGTGCCGCCGTAGCGCCGGCTGGTCGAGGCGTCGGCCTGCTGGAACGCCTCGAAGATGATCTTCTGCTTCTCGGGCGGGATGCCGACGCCGGTGTCCGAGACCTCGAACGCGACCACGGTGGGGGCCTCGCTCAGGAGCGGGTTCTGCGGGTTCCAGCCGCTGCGCGTCACCGCGACGTTCAGCCGCACGCCGCCCAGCTCGGTGAACTTGAACGCGTTGGAGAGCAGGTTCTTCAACACCTGCTGCAGGCGCTTGGAGTCGGTCACCAGCGTCGGCCCCAGCTCCGGGTCCACCTGCACGTCGAACGAGAGCTGGCGGTTGTCCGCCTCGTGCAGGAACGTGCGCCGGATCGTGTCCAGCAGCGAGGTGAAGTAGACCTCCTCGGCCTCCACGGTGACCGTGCCCGACTCGATCTTCGACAGGTCGAGGATGTCGCTGATCAGGTTCAGGAGGTCGGTGCCGGCGCCGTGGATGCTGCGGGCGAACTCGACCTGCTTGGGCGTCAGGTTGCCGTCGGGGTTGTCGGAGAGCTGCTGGCCGAGGATGAGGATGCTGTTCAAGGGCGTGCGCAGCTCGTGCGACATGTTGGCGAGGAAGTCCGACTTGTACTTGGACGTGAGCGCCAGCTCGCTCGCCTTGTCCTCGAGCGCGCGCCTCGCCTGCTCGATCTCCTGGTTCTTCCGCTCCACCTCGACGTTCTGCTCGGCCAGCTGCTGGGCCTTCAAGGCGAGCTGCTCGTTCGTCTGCTGCAGCTCCTTCTGCCGGAACTGCAGCTCGCTCGCGAGCTGCTGCGACTGCGTCAGGAGCCCTTCCGTCTGCATCGTCGCCTCGATGCTGTTGAACACGATGCCGATGCTGGCGGTGAGCTGGTCGAGGAACGTGAGGTGCGCGGCGCCGAACTCCTCGAGCGACGCGAGACCCAGGACGGCGCGGATCTCGCCCTCGAAGATGACGGGGAAGACCACGATGCTCCGCGGCAGCGCCTGGAACATGGCGGTGCTCACGGGCACGGCGTCCGGGGGCACGCGCTTGACGAGGATGCGGCGCTTGTCCAGCGCGCACTGGCCGAGGAAGCCTTCGCCCAAGGCCAGCTCGGGCGGGTAGCCGTGGTCGCTGGCATTGCCGTAGCTCGCGAGCATGTGCAGCCTGGGCTTCTCGTCCCCGCCCATCCGGTAGATCACGCCCTGGTGCGCGTTCACGAGCGGCACCAGCTCCGAGAGCAGCAGCCGACCCACCGTGGCCAGGTCGCGCTGGCCCTGGAGCATGCCGGTCACGCGCGCGAGGTTGGTCTTGAGCCAGTCCTCGGCCTGGTTCTGGTCGGTGGTGAGCCGCAGGTTGCGGATCATGGTGTTGATGTTGTCCTTCAACTCCGACACCTCGCCGCGCGCCTCGACCTGGATCGCGCGGGTGAGGTCGCCCTGCGTCACGGCGGTGGCGACCTCGGCGATGGCGCGCACCTGCGTGGTCAGGTTCGCGGCGAGCAGGTTCACGTTGCCGGTGAGGTCCTTCCACGTGCCGGCGGCGCCGGGCACGTTGGCCTGGCCGCCCAGGCGGCCGTCGACGCCGACTTCTCGAGCCACGGTCGTGACCTGGTCCGCGAACGTGGCCAGCGTGCGGGTCATGTTGTTGATGGTCTCGGCGAGTGCCGCCACCTCGCCCTTGGCGTTCACGGTGAGGTTCTGCCCGAGGTCGCCGTTCGCCACCGCGGTCACGACCTTGACGATGCCGCGCACCTGCTCGGTCAGGTTCACGGCCATGACGTTGACGGTGTCGGTCAAGTCCTTCCACGTGCCCGCGACACCCGGCACCGTGGCCTGGCCGCCGAGCTTGCCGTCGGTGCCGACCTCGCGCGCCACGCGCGTCACCTCGGCGGCGAACGCGTTCAGCTGGTCGACCATGGTGTTGATCGTGTTCTTGAGCTCCAGGATCTCTCCCTTCACGTCCACGGTGATCTTGCGCGACAGGTCGCCGCGCGCCACGGCGGTCGTCACCTCGGCGATGTTGCGCACCTGCGTGGTCAAGTTGGCGGCGAGCAGGTTCACGTTCTCGGTGAGGTCCTTCCACGTGCCGCCGACGCCCGAGACCTCGGCCTGGCCGCCGAGGCGGCCGTCGGTGCCGACCTCGCGCGCCACGCGCGTCACCTCGGCGGCGAACGAGCGCAGCTGCTCGACCATGGTGTTGAGCGTTTCCTTCAAGAGCAGGATCTCGCCGCGCACGTCCACGGTGATCTTCTTCGACAGGTCGCCGTTGGCGATGGCGGTGGACACCTCGGCGATGTTGCGCACCTGCGCGGTGAGGTTGTTCGCCATCGAGTTGACGCTGTCGGTCAAGTCCTTCCACGTGCCCGCGACGCCGGGCACCGTCGCCTGGCCGCCGAGCTTGCCCTCGGTGCCCACCTCGCGGGCGACGCGCGTCACCTCGGAGGCGAACGCGTTCAGCTGGTCCACCATGGTGTTCGTGGTGTTCTTGAGCTCCAGGATCTCGCCCTTCACGTCCACGGTGATCTTGCGGGAGAGGTCGCCGCGGGCCACGGCCGTGGTCACCTCGGCGATGTTGCGCACCTGCGCGGTCAAGTTGCTGGCCATGGAGTTGACGTTGTCGGTGAGGCCCTTCCACGTGCCCGCGACGCCCTGCACCTGCGCCTGGCCGCCGAGCTTGCCCTCGGTGCCCACCTCGCGCGCCACGCGCGTGACCTCGCCCGCGAACGCGTTCAGCTGGTCGACCATGGTGTTGATGGTCTCCTTGAGCTGAAGGATCTCGCCGCTGACGTTGACGGTGATCTTCTTCGACAGGTCGCCGTTGGCGATGGCGGTGGACACCTCGGCGATGTTGCGCACCTGGGAGGTGAGGTTGCTGGCCATGAAGTTGACGTTGTCGGTCAAGTCCTTCCACGTGCCGGCGACACCGGGCACGAGCGCCTGGCCGCCGAGCTTGCCCTCGGTGCCCACCTCGCGCGCCACGCGCGTCACCTCGCCGGCGAACGAGTTCAGCTGATCGACCATGGTGTTGATGGTGTTCTTGAGCTCGAGGATCTCGCCCTTCACGTCCACGGTGATCTTGCGCGACAGGTCGCCGCGCGCCACGGCCGTGGTCACTTCGGCGATGTTGCGCACCTGCGCGGTGAGGTTGCTCGCCATGGAGTTGACGCTGTCGGTCAAGTCCTTCCACGTGCCGGCGACACCGGGCACGAGCGCCTGGCCGCCGAGCTTGCCGTCGGTGCCCACCTCGCGCGCCACGCGCGTCACCTCGGAAGCGAACGAGCGCAGCTGGTCGACCATGGTATTGATGGCCTCCTTGAGCTGCAGGATCTCGCCGCGCACGTCGACGGTGATCTTCTTCGACAGGTCGCCGCTCGCCACGGCGATCGTCACCTCGGCGATGTTGCGCACCTGTGCGGTGAGATTGTTCGCCATCGAGTTGACGCTGTCGGTCAGGTCCTTCCACGTGCCGGCGACCCCGGGCACCACGGCCTGGCCGCCGAGCTTGCCGTCGGAACCCACCTCGCGCACCACGCGCGTCACCTCGGCGGTGAACACGGCGAGCTGCTGGATCATCTTGTTGACGATCGTCGCCGAGCGCAGGAACTCGCCCTTGAGCGGCCGGCCGTCGACGTCGAGGCGCACGCTCTGCAGCAGGTCGCCGCGCGCCACGGCGGAGATGGCGCTCTGCACCTCGCGCGTGGGCCAGATCAGGTCCTCGATCAGGCCGTTGATGCTCTGCTCCATCTCGCTCCAGGCGCCGCCGGAGCGGTTGAGCGTGAAGCGGTGGCGGGTGCGCCCCTCGTGGCCGACGACGCGGCCGACGCGCTCCAACTCGCGGGCCATGGTGAGGTTGGAGGTGACGATGTCGTTGAAGGTGTCCGCGATCTTGCCCGCGAGCCCGGTGCGGTCCCCAGGCAACCTTACGTAAAAGTCCCCATTGCGCACGGCCTCGAGCGCGGTCAGCAACTCGTTGGCGTCGAGCACGGATTCGCGCGGCTGGAGCTTCGCGTCCAGGTCGGGCACCGCCGTCTCGGGAGCGTTCATCGTCTTCCTCGGACAATGGCGCTCGGCACGGGCGGCAGGCAGGCGGCCGTGATCAGAGGGTGATCGGAGCGAGCACCGGTTTGGGGTACTACGACGCGCTGCGGCCAGGGTGCATCCTACGACTGCGGCCTGCCGGCGGCCAAGCGGTTTATGGCGGGCTCGATGGTTCTACGGAGCAATGCGTGTTGGACCTGCGCTTGAGTGTGTAGACAACATTCCCGCTCCGGGGCTGATGACCCGCTGCCTCCGCGTCCCAGTGGCTCTCGGAGGTGCCATCCGGCAGT
>DATLUU010000624.1:0-2046 GCA_035577885.1 Verrucomicrobiia bacterium | reverse complement strand
CCGTCAGTTCAGCGCTTCTGCGCCGCCCACCAATTCCGAGATCTCACGCGTGATCGCCGCCTGGCGCATCCGGTTGCGGGTCAGCGTGAGCGCATCCACCAGTTCGCCGGCGTTCTTGCGGGCCGAGCCCATCGCCACCATACGCGCCGAGTGCTCGCTCGCCAGCGCGTCCGCCATGCTGGCGTAGAGCATCGCCGTCGCATAGCGCGGCAGGAGTTCCGCGAAGATGCTCTCGGCGTCCGGCTCGAAGATCGCCGAGCCCGCGGCCGACGTCGCATCGCCGCTGCCGATCCCGGTGCCGATCGGCAGGAACGTCGCGGTCAGCACGCGGCGTACGATGGCGTTGACGAAGTGCGTGTAAAGAATCTCCACGCGGTCCACCTCGCCCGCGATGAAGCGCTCGGTGAGGTCGTTCGTGATGCGGCGCGCGAGCTCGAGGCTCGCTTCGCCGGGCAGGTCGGTGTGCGCCGCCAGCACCGGGTAGCCGCGCCGGCGCAGGTAGTCGCGCCCCTTGCGGCCCACGACGACGCACTGGATCGAGCCCGGGGCCGCCGCCTTGAGCCGCTGTTCCGCGATGCGCAGGATCGCGGTGTTGTAGGCGCCGGCGAAGCCGCGGTCGGCGGTGATCAGGACCAGCGCGGTGGTCCGTACCTCGCGCACCTTGAACAGCGGGTGTTCCAGCTCGGCGGCGGCGCCGGACAGGTTCGCGAGCATGGCCGAGATCTTCGCCGCGTACGGACTCGCGGCCTGCGCACGCTGCTGCGCGCGACGCAGCTTCGCCGCGGCCACCATCTCCATGGCCTTGAAGATCTGCTGCATGCTCTTCGTGGCGCGGATGCGCCGCCGGAGGTCTTTCAGCGAAGCCATGGGGCCGTCACCTCAAGCCTTGAACTTGGCCTTGAACGCCTTGCACGCCTCGTGCAGCCGCTTCTCGTCTTCGTTCGAGATCGCCTTCGCGGTGCGGATGTTGTGCGCCACCTCGGCGTACTGGTTGGCCACGAACGCCAGCCAGTCGGTCTCGAACCTGCGCACGGCCTCGACGGGCACGTCGTCCAGGTACCCGTTCGCTCCGGCCCAGATGCTCACGACTTGCTGCTCGACCGGCATGGGCATGAACTGGCCCTGCTTCAGCAGCTCCACCATGCGCTCGCCGCGCGTGAGCTGCGCCTGCGTCGTCTTGTCGAGGTCGGAGCCGAACTGCGCGAACGCCGCGAGCGCCCGGTACTGCGCGAGGTCGAGGCGCAGCCGGCCGGCGACCTGGCGCATCGCCTTGATCTGCGCGTTGCCGCCGACGCGCGACACCGAGATGCCGACGTTGATGGCGGGGCGGACGCCCGAGTAGAACAGATCGCTCTCGAGGAAGATCTGGCCGTCGGTGATGGAGATGACGTTGGTCGGGATGTAGGCGGAAACGTCGCCGGCCTGGGTCTCGATGAACGGCAGCGCGGTGAGCGAGCCTCCGCCCTTCTCGTCCGAGAGCTTGCACGCGCGCTCCAGCAGCCGCGAGTGCAGGTAGAAGACGTCGCCCGGGAACGCCTCGCGGCCCGGCGGGCGGCGCAGCAGCAGCGCCAGCTGGCGGTAGGCGTTCGCGTGCTTGGAGAGGTCGTCGTACACGCACAGCACGTGGCCGCCGGCGTACGTGAACTCCTCGCCCATCGTGACGCCCGAGTAGGGTGCGATGTACTGGAGCGGCGCCGGCTCGGAGGCCGAAGCGGTCACCACGATCGTGTACTCCATGGCGCCGTATTTTTCGAGCACGCCCACGACATTTGCGACCGTCGATTCCTTCTGCCCGATCGCGACGTAGACGCAGATGACGCCGGTGCCCTTCTGGTTGATGATCGTGTCCACCGCGATCGTGGTCTTGCCGGTCTGGCGATCGCCGATGATCAGCTCGCGCTGGCCGCGCCCGATGGGGATCATCGCGTCGATGGCCTTGATGCCGGTCTGGAGCGGCTCCTTCACCGGCTGGCGGTCGATCACGCCCGGCGCCTTGAACTCGATGTTGCGGAGCTTGTCCGCGCCGATCGGGCCCTTGCCGTCGAC
>DATLUU010000623.1:0-2649 GCA_035577885.1 Verrucomicrobiia bacterium | reverse complement strand
CGGGCAAGGGGCTGTCAACAAGCCGGCTCTGCCCCGGCCACCCGGGCGGCCGGGTGCGGAACGCCCGAAGGCCCCGCCCCGCGCGGCCGGAACGCCCCTCGGGGACCGTTTCAGCCCCCCTGAAGCTCAATCGTGCTCGTCTTCGATCTCCCCCACGATCTCCTCGATGATGTCCTCGAGCGTCAGGATGCCCACGAACCGCCCCCCGTCGCCCCTGACGACGGCCATCTGCCGCCGCTCGCGGCGGAACAGGTTCAGGGCGCCGCCGAGCGAGACGTCGGTGTCCACGTAGAGCGCCGGGTACATGGCGTCCTCGAGGATCACCAGGTTCATCAGGCTGAAGATGTGGAACAGGTCCTTCGTGTTGACGATGCCGACGATCCGGTCGGGCTCGCCGTCCCACACCGGCATCCGGGTGTGGGCGCTCATGCGCGCGGTCTCGAGGATGTCGTCGGGCTTGGCGTGGAGCGACACCGAGACCACGCGCTCGCGCGGCACCATGACGTCGCGCACCTTCTTGTCCGAGAGCTCGAACACGGCGCGCGCGTATTTCGCCTCGTCGGGCTGGATCACGCCCGCCTGCTGGCCCTCCTCGATCAGCATGTCGATCTCGTCCGGCGAGTGGACCTGCGACTCCTTGGGCGGCGTCGGCACCTGGAAGAGCCGCACGAAGAAGTCGCCCGACCTGCGCACGAACACCACCAGCGGCCGCGTCAGGGTGCGGAACGCGAGCAGCGGCGCGCCCAGCAGCAGCACCACGTACTCGGCATGCTGGATGCCGATGGCGCGCGGCGTCAGCTCGCCCAGCACCATGTGCAGGTAGGTGATGAACAGGAACGCCAGCGTCACCGCGGCGGCGTGCGCGACGAATTCGCTCAACCCCCAGGGCAGGCCGTGGAAGAACGGGGTGAGCGCCTGCGCGATGGTCGGCTCGCCGAGCCAGCCGAGCGCCAGGCTCGCGAGCGTGATCCCGAGCTGCGTGGCGGCGAGCGAGTCGCTCAGGTTCTCGACCAGCGCGCGCGCGAGCCGCGCGCCGGGCCGGCCTTCCGTGACCAGCTGCTCGATGCGCGTCCAGCGTACGGAGACGAGCGCGAACTCGATCATGACGAAGAACGCGTTCGCGGCAACCAGCAACGGCACCGAGAAGGCGACCAGCGTCGAGAGCATGCCGACGCTCTTACTCGACGTCGCGCCGGCCTTCGAGGGCGCGCGCGAGGGTCACCTGGTCCGAATACTCGAGGTCGCTGCCCATGGGCACGCCGCGCGCGATGCGCGTGACGCGCACGCCGAGCGGCGTGAGCAGCTTGGATAGATAGAGCGCGGTGGCCTCGCCGTTCACGTTCGGGTTGGTGGCGAGGATGACTTCCTTCACCTCGCCGCCGCGCAGGCGCGACAGGAGTTCCCGGATGCGGAGCTGCTCCGGGCTCGTGCCCTCGAGCGGCGACAGCGCGCCCCCGAGCACGTGATAGCGCCCCGCGAACTGCCCGGTGCGCTCGAACGCGAGCACGTCCACCGGCTGCTCGACCACGCACAGCACCTTGGGATCGCGCCGCGGATCGCTGCACAACGCGCACGGGTCGGTCTCGGAGAAGTTGCCGCAGGTGGTGCAGAAGCCGACGCGCTCGCGCACCGCGCGGATGGCCTCGGCGAGCCGCAGGGCGTCCTCCTTGGGCACGCGCAGGAGGTGGAGGGCCAGCCGCTGGGCGCTCTTGAGCCCGATGCTCGGGAGCTTCTCGAGCTCCGCGATCAGGAGCTCGAGGTATTTCGAGCTGTACACGTCAGAACGGCAGGTTGAAGCCGCCGGTGACCTTGGAATAGGCCTCGGTCATCTTCTCCTGCGACGTGCGCTGCGCTTCGCCGACGGCGGTGATGATCAGGTCCTCGAGCAGCGTGACGTCCTTCTCCTCGAGCGTCTTCGGATCGAGCTTCAGCTCTCTCAGCATCTGCTTGCCGTCCACCACCGCTTTCACCAGCCCGCCGCCCGCCGTGGCGTCGTAGCGCTGCTCGACGAGCTTCTCCTGGATCTCGTTCATTTGTTTCTGCATCTTCTGCGCCTGCTTCATCATGTCGCCGAAGCTCTTCATGTGCTGCGCTCTCCTCCGCGCCCGGCGCGGTCGATGACTTCGCCGTCGAACACTTCCATGGCTCGATCGATCATGGGCTTGAGGCTGTCCGCCTGGGCGGCGCGCTGCGCGGGCGTGACCGGCTCGCCGGCGGTGCAGCGGAACTCGATCGGCCGGCCGAACGCGCGCGCCAGCTCCTCGTGCACGATCGGGCGGTGCTCGCTCGAATCGATCACCGAGCGGTGGAGGTCGTCCATCGCCAGCACCAGCGCGTCGCCGGCCACACCCACGAGCCGGATTTCCTCGAGGAACGCGCCCAGCATGCGCTTGCGCTCGTTGACGCGGGCGATCGTCTGCTTCCACGCGTTCGCCACACCCTCGTCGAGCGTGACGTCATCGGCGATCGCCGCCGGCGTGCTCATCGCGGCGGGCGTGAACGGCGCCCTCGGCGTTGCGGTGGGCACGGGGCGCGGCGCCACCGGCTCGCTCGCGCGCGGCGGCGTGAAGCCCGGTGAAGGGGCTGCCGGAGCGGCACCCAGTGCGGGCATCGAAGCGGGGGCCGCGAAGCCATGGGTGCGCGCACCCG
>DATLUU010000622.1:0-6689 GCA_035577885.1 Verrucomicrobiia bacterium | reverse complement strand
GCAGATCGCGACCGAGGCCGCGCGCGCCGCCTACGATCTCTTCCTGCCGCGCGCCATGCATGCGCTGGCGATGATGCTGCCCGCGCCCGCGCGCGCGCTGCGCACGGAGCCCTGGCTCCGGCGTGCGCTGCACGCCGCGCTCCGCGACGGCTCGAGCGAGGCGGCGCGCGGCGTGGCGGAGTTCGCGGCCGACGACGCCACGCCGGCGGCGTGGAAGGAGGAGGCCCTCCGCGTGCTCGCGCAGTGGGACCAGCCCGAGCCACGCGACGGCGTGTGGGGGCGCTGGGCGCCGCTCCCGCCGCGGGCGCCGGGTCTCGCGCACGCCGCGATCGAGAAGCTGATGCCGCGGCTCCTGGACGGCAGCGACGGCGACGCGCTGCTGCTCGCCGTGGAGCTCGCGAACCGCGAGCACGTGCGCGTCGGGAACGCCACGTTCCTGCGCTGGGTGCGCGACGAAACGCTCGACGACGCGCTGCGGCTCTCGGCATTCGGCTGGCTCTCGGCGCGTGGCGCCGCCGAGTTGAAGGCCGCCGAGGAGGCGGCGCTCGCCTCGCGCAGCGATTCGCTCTACAGCATGGCGCTCATCGGGCTCCTCGCGCGCGATCCCGCGCGTGGTGCGGCCACGGTGGAGAAGACGCTGGCGAGCAAGCGTGCGCCGCTCGCGGTGCGGCAGGCCGCGATCCGCGCGCTGGCGGGCTCCGCCTCGCCCGAGGCGATGGCGTGCCTGCGCACGCGCTGGCGCGCGCTCGAGGCGGGCACGCTCGACTCGTCGCTGATCCTCGACGTCACCGAGACCGCCGCGCGCGCGAGCGATGCCGAGATCCAGCGCGCGGCGAAGGCGCGGCTCGGCGCCGAGCGGGCACCCGACTCGCTCGCGCGCTGGGCGGCGCTCTTCCACGGCGGCGACACCTCGCGTGGCCGGCGGGTGTTCGAGGACGGCCGCGCGGCGTGCGTGCGCTGCCACTCGCTCGACGGCCATGGCGGCAGCACCGGGCCCGACCTGTCGGTGATCGGCACGCACACGCGGAGCTACCTGGTCGAGTCGCTGGTGACGCCCGCGGCAAGGCTGGCGCCGAGCTACACGGCCTCGAGCATGCCACCCATGGGCGAGGTCCTGAGCGCGGGCGAGCTGCGCGACCTGGTCGAGTTCCTTGCCGGCCGTCGCGACGTGCCGCCCGACCTGCCGCTCGGCGGCATCCATGCCGAGACCGCGGAGACGGGGATGGGCTGCGTGGCGGTGGACCACGCCTGCTCGGGCTCGGGTCTGCGGGTCGCGGGACGTGACGTGGCGCGCGGCGTGGGCGTGATCTCGCCGTCGCGGCTCCTCTACGCGATCCCCGCGGGCAGCGTGGCGTTCGTGGGGCTGGCCGGGCTCGACGACTCGGGCCGTGGCGGCCAGGTGGAGTTCCGCGTCAAGGTCGACGGGCGGCTCGTGTGGCGCTCGGGCCCGGTGCGCGCGGGACGGCAGGTGCGCCTGAGCGTGCCGCTCCCCGCGGACGCGACGCGGCTCGAGCTGATCGTGGACGACGGCGGCACCGCCGGCGGCACCGGCGCGGACTGGCTCGAGGTGGGTTTCGTGCGCGGGCTGTAGGGCGGGCGCGGGCTCTAGCGGAACGTGTACGTGTACACGAGCTGCATGAACGTTCCCAGCGCCCGGTCGCGCGAGTCCTGGACGTAGGTCTCGGTGATGCTCCGGCCGACGCTCCGGTCCTGGTGCAGGACGTCGGTCACCGTGAAGCGCAGCTCGCCCTTGTCGTCCTTCTGGAACTTCTTCCCGAACGTGGTGTTCCACAGCACCTGGTTCTGGCCGAACACCTGCGACTGGTTGTTCTGGAAGACGTTCGAGACCTCCTGGCGCGCCACGATGCCGTTCTTCGCCACCGCGTTGAGCCTCAGGGAGAGGTTGTGTGCGTAGTAGTCCCCGGTGGTGTTCGCGGTGAGCGTGTTGCGGCTCATGTTGTAGTTGCCCTGGTAGCTCACGGTGAAGTCGAGGTTCGTGCTGATGTTGCTCGCGATCGTGCTGCCGAAGCGCACCGTGGTGGTGCGGTTGCGGTTGATGCCGGTGTTGAGCTGCGTCGGCGTCTGGTTGAACGAGCCGCCGGCGTTCACGGTGACGATGCTCTTCAGCCACTTCGCCGGCCGGCTGTAGGCGGCGAACAGGTTCGCGTTCCAGGACACGTCCAGGTTCACGGGCCGCGTGAGCTGGGTGCCGCGGGCGAGCGTGATGCCGTCGACCACGGTGTCGACGGGCGCCGTGTAGGTGAAGTTCGAGATCGGGCTCGAGGTCCGCAGCACGTTCGCGAACAGGAACCGGCTCTTCGAGTGCATGGGGTCGGCCTCGGTCAGGCGCAGCGAGAAGTTGTTCGTGTACGTCTCGCTCAGCCGCGGATTGCCCGCCGACAGCGACAGCGGGTTCGAGTTGTCGACCACGGGCTGCAGCTGGCTGATGCTCGGCGGGTTCGAGGACGTCGCCCAGTTGAGGCGCAGGTTGCGCCGGTTCGCGAACGTCCCCGAGAGCGTCATCGATGGCAGCACGTCGTCGTACGAGTGATCGATGCGGCCGGTGAACGGGAACGACTGGTCGCTCGCGAGCCGCGTCGTCTGGTACGAGCCCTGGGTGAGCCAGCGCCACGGCCCGTGCGTGTAGAGCACGGCGGCACCGCCGTTGTGGATGGTGTTGCGGTTCGCGAACGTGTTCGACTGCACCGGAACGAGCGTGGAGAAGTCACCGGTGAGCGAGTCGTAGGCGAACGTGCGCGCGTCCGAGTTGCTGTGTGTGAACGCCGGGTTGTACGTGAGCTGCATCTGCCAGCCGGTGACGAGCGGCTCGGTCCAGGCGATGCGCGTGCTCAGCGAGTTCGTGGTGCCGTGCGTCCCCGTGTGCTGGTCGATCGTGGCCAGGCTGTCGGGGTCGGTGAAGCGGTTGGTCGACTCCTGGTCGCGGTCCGCCTCGCGGCTCGTGTGTCCCATCTGGAGATCCGCGGAGACGTTGCGGCCGCGCTTGCCGAAGCGGTGCCGCAGCGTGAGCCGGTTGGAGACGTTGTCGCCCGAGGTGAGGTTGTCGGCGATGCTCGCCGCGGAGCTCACCTCCGAGCCCAGCAGCGTGCGGTTGCTGGCGACGCCGTTGCTGGCGGTATGGACCTTCTGCAGGTAGACCCGCGGCGCGAGGATGACCGAGTTGAGCGAGTCGATCGTCCACTCGAAGCGCGCGTCGTAGCGCTGGTTCCAGTTCCAGTTCTCGGAGCCCAGCAGCTGGTCGTAGGCCGCGATCGAGTCCTGCGGCGGCAGGTACTCGCGGGCGATCGCGTTCGTGTTCTCGTTCTTGGCGCCGTTCAGGAACGCGCTCGCGGACACCGAGAGCTTGGGTCCCCACTGGGCGACGTAGTTCATGCCCCCGGAGTTCGTGCTGCTGATGCCGCCCTGCTGGTTCACGAAGAAGCTGCTGGGATCGAAGCTGCCGCCGCCGAAGCCGCCGCCTCCCATGCGGAAGATCTGCTGGCCCCCGCCGCCGCCGCCGCGGCCGCCGCCGCCGAACATCATCACGCGCGGTCCGCCCTGGCCGCTGCCGCCGTTCCCGGACAGCGCACCGAACAGGTCCTGCGGCGAGAAGTTGCGCTGGTTGATGTTGTTGGCGAGGCCGATGAGCGTGAGCCGGGTGGTGCCGCGCAGGCGCGTGAGGTTGCCGCCGGCCTGGTAGCGGTCGCGGTCGCCGTAGCCCGAGTAGAACTTCCCGAACTGCGCCTTCTGGTTCCGGAGGATGAAGTTCATGGTCTTCTGCTGGCCGCCGTCGTCGAAGCCGCTGAACTCCGCCTGGTCACTGGCCTTGTCGTAGACCTGGATGCGGTCCACGACCTCGGCGGGCAGGTTGCGCATGGCGGCCGCGGGGTCGCTGCCCATGAACGGCCGGCCGTTCACCAGCACCTGCTGCACGTTCTCGCCGTGCGCCTTGACCTGGCCGTTCTCCAGGGTCACGCCCGGCATCTTCTGCACCAGCTCCTCGGCGGTCGCGTCCTTGCTGGTCTTGACCGCGCTGGCGCGGAACTCGGTGGTGTCGCCGTGCACCGCGGCCGGCGCCGGCGACTCGGTCACGGTGACGCCGGAGATGTTCACCGCCTCGGGCGACATCTGCAGCAGCCCCAGGTTCTGGTTCTTGTCGGTGACGCGGATGACCTGCTTGAGCGTGGTGTAGCCGACCCGCGACGCCTCGAGCCGGTAGCTGTGCACACCCAGGTCCGCGAGCTCGAACGTGCCATCGTCCTTGGTGGTGGTCTTCTTCACGTCGGACGTGTCGGCGAAGTTGATCATCTTCACCAGCGCCGCGGGCACCCCCTGGTTGTTCGTCGGGTCCACGAGCCGGCCCTTGACGCTGGTGACCTTCCCGGGGGAAGCCGGGGCCTGGGCGAGCGCGGGACCGGGGAGGAGCAAGCAGGCGGCGAGCAGCGTCGTGGCAAGGCGCATGCAGGGTTCCTTGGGGGGACGGCGAGCGGGTCGCTGAAGGACGAACGAATGTACCGGAAGTTCCATGGCGCATGGGCGATCGCGCCCGCGGCCGGCGGTCGGGGTTGCCGCGTTCGTCTGTCGGACGGTGGAGGCAGCAGGAAGGTTGTGAGGCCCACGCGCCTCGCTGCCCCGGGCGGTACCTCGCGCGACGGGCGCGGGATGAGCGGTTCTCGCTGGAACCGACGCGATGCGCGTGGAGTACGATTCCCGGTGCCCCGTCGACCGAAGGGGCGCTCCGCCGCCGGGAGGTCCACGATGCGCCGCACACGCCGGTTCACGATCGCTGCCGCGCTGGGCATGAGTACCGCGCTCGCGGTCGGCTGCTCGACGAAGATCGTGGCGCCACCACCGGTGGACGAACCGCCGGCCGCGAGTTCGCCCGCGGGGGCCGTGCAGCGCTTCGCCTGGGGCTTCAACCACAAGGATGTCGAGGTCGTCAGCGGGTTGCTCTCCGACGATTTCCAGTTCATCAGCGCCGGGACGGACTCCGCGGGGAACCCTTCGAGGGCGCCCTACGACCGGTCCTGGTTCCTCGTGGCGCTCGCCGCGCTCCGGGATTCCTCCTCGACCGTGAGCTTCATGGTGGACCAGAACCTGGTGCCGTTTCCCGATACGCGGCCCGGCAAGGTTTCCAAGTACCACGAGCAGATACGCACCTCGGTCCATGCGAGCGTGCGGTTCAGGGATCCAAACGGGAACGTCGAGATCACCGGGAGCCTGCTCATCTTCCTCACGCGCGGCGATTCCGCCGCGATCCCCGCTGACCTGCGCGCGCTCGGGTTGAAGCCCGACTCCACCCAGTGGTGGCTGGACCGTATGGAGGACGAGACGCTGGCCGGCGCCGGCGTGTCATACGCCGCGCAACCGAGCAAGAGGAACACGTTCGCAGCACTGCTCGAGTACTTCCACTCGCTCGTCGCGCACTAGCCAGGTTCTGCACCCGCGGCCGGCGTCAGTTGTAGAGTGGCGCGATGGCCGCCCTGCTCCCCAGGCTCGCGATCACGCTCATCGTCGTGCTGGCGTGGCTCCGTTCGGGCGCGCCGATCGAGCCGGAGCCGCTCCGCCGCCGACTCGCGTGGGCGTTCGGGCTCGCGCTCGCGCTGCGGCTTGCCCTCGAGCTGCTCATGCGCGCGCCGGCCGGCGGCCTGGCCGTGGCGATGGCGCTCGTGGCCGCGCTCGCGGCGCTGGCGTTCCTGTGGCCGCTCCTGCACCTCGCACTCGGCGGGCCGTTCACGCGGGCCGGCCGCATCACCCACGTCGCGTTCACGCTGATCGGCCTGATCGTGCTCTGGGTCGGCGGGCCGGGCGACTCGGTCCCCTGGTTCTGGATCGCGTTCACGCGCTGCGCCTGGCCCTCGGCGCTGCGCACGCCCGAGCGCTTCCGGGCCTCGGTCGCCTCGCTCGTGGCCGGTCTCGCGCTGTTCCTAGGCGTCCACCGCGCCGCGGGGCCCCCGGCCGCGGGGGATGCGGCCGAGGGGCTCGCCCGGTTCGGCCGCGCGATCGGGATCGTCTATGCGCTCTATGCCACGACGGGGGCGTTCAAGGCGTTCACGCTCGACCCCACGCTCGGGATCCGCCGCGTGAGCCGCCGGCTCGTGCTCTCGCACGTGCTCGTGGTGAGCGTGCCGCTCGCGATCGTGGTGACGCTGTGGATCTTCTCGACGTACCTGGGCGTGAACGCCGACCGCGCCCTCCTGACGGTGCGGGCGGTGGACCGCGAGTGCACGCGGCTCGAGGAGTCGCTGCGCGCGGTACTCGCGACCGGCGACGCCGGGGCGGGCGCGCGGACGCTGGCATCGAGCCGGCACGGGCACTGGCCAGGCCTGCGCGTCTATTCCGTGCGCGAGCACCTCGTCACGTGCGAGGCGGGCGGGCGGTTGCCACAGGACTCGCTGCTCGCCGGCTGGGTCGCGGCGCTCGATTCGCTGCCGCGGCACGGCGTGGTGGAGCTGGGCAGGCTCCGCTACCTCGGTGCGGCCGCGGTGCTCGGCGATACCGCGGTCGTGGCGCTCGAGCCGATCGGGGAAGCGCTCGACAGCACGCTGTCGCCGCTCGTGGGCGCCGAGGTGCGCATGGCGAAGGCCGGCCGCGGCGCGAACGCCATCGACTCGGGAACCCGCTTCGAGGCGCTCGGCGATTCGCTGCGGAACACGTCGCTCCCGGAGCGCACGGGGGACTCGCTGGCGCTC
>DATLUU010000621.1:0-8299 GCA_035577885.1 Verrucomicrobiia bacterium | reverse complement strand
CGCGCCATCGTCGCCACCGGCAGCTACGGTCCGCGGCGCTCGCGCTACGCGTTCGATCCGCCGCAGGGGGCGGAGGAGGCGAGCGGGATCGAGGAGTGCACGCGCGTGGTGCGCAACCAGATCGGCCACGGCGCCGACTGGATCAAGATCTACGGCGACTATCGCTGGGGCCCGCGCGGCGAAGCCATGGCGACATTCAGCCAGGAGGAGATGAACGCGATGGTCGCGACCGCGCATGGCGCCGGCCGGTCCGTGGCCGTGCACGCGCAGACGGCCGAGGGCATGCGGCGCGCGGTGCTCGCAGGTGCGCAGACGATCGAGCACGGCACCGACGGCACGCCCGACGTGTTCAAGCTCATGAAGCAGCGCGGCGTGGCGCTGTGCCCCACGATCGCGGCCTCGGAGGCGTACGCGACCTACTTCGACGGCTGGGTGAAGGGCGTGAAGCCGCCGACGCCTGAGCTGGTCGCCAAGCGCGAGAGCTTCAAGGCCGCGCTCGCAGCGGGCGTCACCATCGTCTTCGGCGGCGACGTGGGCGTGTTCACGCACGGCGACAACGTGCGCGAGCTGGAGGACATGGTGGAGTACGGTATGTCCCCTACCGCGGCGCTCAGGTCGGCCACGAGTGTGAGCGCGAAGGTGTTCCGCATGGACCAGGAGCTGGGCCGCATCGCGCCCGGGCTGCTGGCTGACCTCGTGGCCGTGGAAGGCGACCCGACCCGCGACATCCATGCACTCCGCAAGGTCCGCATGGTGATGAAGGACGGCCGGCGGTTTGGTGGGTCAGAAATTCCTTGACCCAGACCTAACCGGTGGCACACTCGAACAGCCCCGTGTGCGCTGTCGCCCACGGGCATTCGAGGTCCCTCGCCATCCCCCCTAGACCGGAGGGCTCCATGTCCCTGTCCACCGCCCATCGCCGGACGCTCGCCCTGGCCGCACTCCTCGTGGCCGGCGCCCTGATCGCAGCCGGCTGCAGCAAGAAGAGCACGAGCGTGCTGGAGCCGAACGGGCCCGACCTCGCCTCGATCAAGAACGGCGGCGAGATGAGCATGCAGAACGCCGCGGTGCGCGCCGTGGCCGACATCCAGGAGCGCCACACCGGCGACCTGATGGCCATCGCGGGCGTGGTGGGCACCGCCACCAGCGTGGACGCGAATGGCAACCTCGCGGTGATGGTGATGACCGAGCACGCCCTCGGCGCGGGCCGGTTGCCGGCGAGCGTCGACGGCGTCCCGGTGTTCGAGGAAGTGACCGGCAGGATCCGCGCGATGGCGGTGGCCGATCACCAGAGCAAACAGACGCCACCGATCCAGATGGGCACCTCGGGCGGCTGGCGCTACGACCTCGCGAACGGCTACTGCTGCGGCGGCACGCTCGGCTCGTGCGTCAAGAAGGGCACGACCCAGTACGTGCTCAGCAACTATCACGTGCTCGAGGCGGACATCGTGAGCGGCGGCAACAATCGCGTCGCGCAGGCCGGCGACCCGGTCGTCCAGCCGGGCCTGATCGACGTGTCGTGCAACGCGGCCAACGCCCAGAACGTGGCGAGCCTCTCGGGCATCAAGAGCCTGCCCAGCTCGAACGTCGACTGCGCCATCGCCTCGGTGATCTCCGGCCAGGTGCGCAGCGACGGCTCGATCCTCGAGGTCGGCACCATCAGCGCCAGCACCGTCGGCGCCTCGGTGGGCCAGGCGGTCAAGAAGTCGGGGCGCACGACCGGTCTCTCGCGCAGCTCGGTGAGCGGCCTGAACGCCACCGTGAGCGTGCAGTACGAGAACGAGTGCGCGGGCGGCAATTCGTTCGTCAAGACGTTCACCGGCCAGATCGTGATCAGGAACCGCGGCTCGAAGTTCCTGAACAGCGGCGATTCGGGCTCGCTGATGGTCGAGGACGTGAGCACGAACCCGCGCGCGGTCGGCCTGCTGTTCGCCGGCAGCTCGACGTCGGCGATCGCCAACCCGATCGGCCAGGTGCTGAGCTTCCTCGGCGCCACCATGGTCGGGAACTGACACGCACGCACGTTCCGTAGCATGATGCGACGCGCCCGCCTCGCCGAACGGTGAGGCGGGCGCGGTCTTGCACACGGAGGTCCCGCATGCGATTCCCGAACCCGCGCGCGCTCGTCACCGCGGCGCTGGCGCTGCTGGCGGCCGGCTGCCAGGCGCGCGCACCCGAGCCCGCCGCGTCGTCGGCGCCATCGCCGGCCGCGGCGGCGGAGAGCACCGCGACCGACCACTCGCTGTCGCTCGTGATCGCGCGCAACGCCACCACGCTCATGGGGATCCCCGGCGTGGTCGGCGTCTACGAGGGCGCGACGGACGGCAGGCCCGTGCTGCGCGTGATGGTGGTCGCGCGCGCGGACTCGACGCTCAAGCGCATCCCCAGGACGCTGGAAGGCTACGACGTCGAGGTCGAGGTGGGTGGACCGATCAAGCCGATGAACCCCTGACCGGGCGCGCTACCAGCTTCCCCCGTTCGGCCCGAAGAAGCTGTGCAGCTCGGCGCGCTCGGCGAAGTTCAGCCGGTCGCTCCACACCTCGATCATGCTCTTGTCGTCGGTGAGCACCCGGGCGTTCATGGGCTTGGGCTCGAAGCGGTTGAGCCAGGCGTGCGTCTGCTGCTGGACCAGCCACAGCGCGTCGGGGTTCTGGAAGAACTGGGTCGGGTCCGGAAGCTGCTCGTCCGTGAGCTCGACCGGCTGCCGGGTGGCCATGAGCAGGATCGTCCCCACCGCGTTCGGCGGCTCGCTCGTGGGCAGCGCGATGACCTGCGGGAACCGCGTGCGCAGCGTGGCGGCGAGCGAAGCGAGCATGGGATCGTCCCAGCCCAGCGTCTCCACGCTCACCACGAGCATGCCGTTGTCCAGCAGTCGCGACGCCGCCAGGTCCACGAACTCGCGCGTGCACAGCGGGAACGGCATGTAGCTGTCGGCGAAAGCGTCGACCACGATGACCGAGTGCTTGCCGCGGTCGCGGTGGAGGAAGCGCCGGATCTCCGCGACCTCGAGCGGCAGCTCGCCCGGCCTGTAGGAGACGCGGCGCGAGGCGCGCACGCGCTCCTTGTCGGGCTCGACCACGCGCACGCGCCATCCGGAACGCGCGAACGCCAGCGGCAGCGTGCCGCCGCGCAACCCGAGCACGAGCATGGAATCGGGGCCCGGGCGCATGATCCTCAGCAGGCCCAGGGCCGCGGGGCCGCGCTGCACGCAGTCGCCCGAGAGCGTGTCCATGACCGCGTGGATGGTGCCGTCGGCGAGCAGGTAGCGCGCGCCGTCGCGATCGAACACGCGCAGCTCGCCCTCGTGGCCGCGATCGAGCTCCAGGATCCGCGGGCCCAGGCGAGTGGCGCCGACCGGGGCGACGACGATGAACAGCGCGCCGGCGAGCACGAGCAGCACCCCGACGATGGACCCGGCGTTGCCGCGTGCCCCGGCCGGCGAGCGGCGAATGCCGAGCGCGAACGCGAGCGCGCCCTCGCCCGCGGCGATGACCGCGAGCGTGTCGCGGAGCCCGAGGTACGGCGCGAGGCCGTAGCCGACGAGCGGCGCGGCGATCGCGGCGCCGGCGATGAGCCAGGCGCCCGCGCCCAGCGCCTCGGAGGCGGTGTGGTGCGAGGCACTCGCACCGAACGCGAGCCCGAGGCAGAGGCTCGGGAGTCCCGCGAATGCCACCGAGGTGATGGCGATCGTGACGCGGAGGTTGACGCCCCAGAGCGCCACGAGCAGCGGGCGGCGGAGCAGGGCGATCAGCAGCGTGAGCACGGCCGCCGCGAGCAGGGCGCGTGCGGCGCGGGGGCCGGCCTGCTCGGCCGCGCCGGCGCGGGTGCCGAGCGCGCAGCCGATCGCGAAGCCGAGCAGCGTCGAGAATGCGATCCCGCAGTAGAGCGCGAGGCTCAGTCCGGCGTACGGCGCGATCAAGCGTTGCGCCGCGTACGCCGTGCCGAACACACACGCGCCGAGCGCCATCGCGGACGGGGTGCGCAGCATCGCTGCGCACCCTGCCAGTCCGCGGAACGCGCTGTCAACGACGCGGCCCGGAGGGGTCTCCGGGCCGCGTCACTCGCGCCGTGGGCCGGGCGCGTCTAAGGCGTGACGATGAACCTCGTCGACATCGCGCGGCCGCCGGTGACGAGCCGCGCGAAGTAGACGCCGGGCCACGCCGGCGAGCCATCGCGCGCTCGCCCGTCCCAGCGCAGGTTCTGCGGGCCCGCCGGCTGGAGCCCGTCGGCGAGCGTGGCGATGCGCCGGCCGAGGAGGTCGTAGATCGCGAGCTCGGCGTTGCCCGCCGCCGGGAGCGTGAACGATATCGTGGTGCCGTGGTGCGCCGGGCTCGGCGAGACGTGCGGACCCGAGAGCGCGCCCGGCTTCACGACCTGCATCTCCGCGGACACCGCGACCGGGCTGCCCGCGGTCGGGTCGAACGGCTTCGTCGAAGCGTCGATCGACTCGACGAAGCGCGCGAGCGCTTCGCGATCCTTCGCGCCGGCGAGCATGTCCACGCCGCCCGTGCCCGCGCTGCGGTGCGGCACCAGGTCCAGCACCGCGAGCACGGTGGGCGCGGAGCCGTTGTGCAGGTAGGGCGGGAACGCGTGCGCGCCGAGCAGCGACGGCGGCACGAAGCCGTCGGCGCCGAGCGCCGCCGGCGAGAGCACGTCGCGCACTTCGTTCGCCGCCGCGGGGTCGAACGTGCCCACGCTGCGGAGCGCACCGATCACCTGTGGACCCTTGAGGATCGAGGGATCCGGCGGCGGCGTGAAGTTGCGGCGGCCCACCGACCAGCCGGGCCCGCCGTGGCAGCTGGCGCAGCGCGCGCTCGCGAACAGCTTGCGGCCGCGCTCGACGAGCCGGTCGTCGTGATCGTCGTCGTCCCCGTGCTCGCGCGCCTGGGCGAACGGCGACAGCGGCGTGCGCACGCCGCGCGCCACCCACAACGCCATGTCGTCCAGCGGCTCGCTCCGGCCGGCGCTCGGCGGCGTGAAGTTGGCGACGTTGGGATCCGGCGTGGTGCCGTCGGCGAGCGTGATGAGCCCGAGCCCGCCCTGCACCGCGCGCGAGTTGAGTTCGAAATCCTGCACCTCGTCGCGGATCGCCGAGTGGTTGAGCATCTTCATGTCGTTCGGATCGTGGGGATTGAACGTGCCGTTCAGCTGCAGCGTCCGCCGCGGGCCGGTGGCGAACATCCACACCACGCCGTCGGTGAGGCCGAACGGGTGGCAGGAGACGCAGCCGCTCCAGCCGCCGTTCGAGAGCCGCGCGCCGATGTTGACGCCCAGCGAGGGCAGGCTCACGCCGGTCGACGAGTTGAACACCGCCTTGCCGATCAGCAGCCGCGCCGCGTCGCTGCCGGGCGCCGGCAGATCGGACGATGCGACCGTGGCCATCACCTGGTGCGAAGACAGGTCCACGACCGAGACGTCGTGCGAGACCTCGTTGGTGACGTACGCGCGTGTGTCCTTCGAGTTGATGACGATGCCCGTCGGGTTCTGGCCCACGAACACGCGCACCACCGCGCCCGGATCACCCGCCGTCGCGGGGGCGTGGATCGTGGGCGCGCCGTTCGCGTCCAGGTCGACCTTCACGATCAGGTTCGACGCCGAGGCCACGACGTAGCCGGTGTTGGAGCCGTGCGCGAACGCCGCCGCCCACGGCACCGCGAGGAACACGCGCGTCGGGCTCGCCGCCTCGAGGTTGATGCCCTTGTTCATGTTGATGGTGGCGCCCTCGGTGTCGGTGGCGAGATCGATCACCGACAGGAACGACTGCACGTTGACGTTGAAACGCACGGGACCGTTCGGCGACGCCGCGGTGTTGGGCAGGTAGGCGTGGTCGCCCTTGATGACGATCGAGTTCAGCTGGTTCGGGAACGCGCCCGTGGGCTGATCGAAGTTGGCCCCCGGCGCGATCCCCGCGAGCGTGTTGCCGTTCGAGTTGAAGCCGACGTTCGCGAGCGGGTTCAGCACCACCGTGTGCAGGAAGCGGTCCCGCCTGGTGGAGAACACGCTGACGTGCGCTTCTTTGTAGTCGTCGGCGCCGATCGTCTTGCCCGGCTTGTCCACGCCGAGGAACGAGGTCACGTAGAGCTTCTCGTCCTTGTCGCTGCCGTCGCCGTCGCTGGTCACCGCCAGCGCGCGTGGCTCGAGGCCGACGCCGTCCTCGGTGGTGAGCGTGTGCACCACCTTGAGCCTGTCGGTGTCGATGACGCTGATGTCGTTGGAACGCGCGTTGGCGACATAGAGCTTGTCGCCGTTCGGCGTCAGCGCCAGCGCGTAGGGCTCGGTGCCGACGTGGATCGTCTTCGACACCTTCGGATGATCGGAGCCGGCGCGGATCACCGACACCGTGCCGCTCACCGAGTTCGCCACGTACACGCGCTCGCCGTCGGGCGAGATGGCGATGCCGTGCGGCTCCACGCCGACCTTGACCTCGTCGCGCTTGCGGTTCCGGTCATGCTTGACGTCGATCCTCGTCACCGAGTTGCGGTCGGGATTCGCGACCCACACGTCCTCGTCGTCGGGCGTGATCTGGATCGGGCCGGACGACGTCGAGCGGGAGCGCTCCGCGCGATGGGAGCGCTCGGTGGAGAAGCCCGGACCGGATGCGGACGTGAGCAGTGAGGCGCCGACCAGCAGGAATGCGGTGGAGAGCGAGACGGTCAACACGGGATGCGAGCGCATGGGAGCCGTTCCTTTTCAGATCGCGTGGACCGAACGACGCGACGTGGGACGTGGGGTATTGGACCGGACCGTGTCGGGGCCGCGCGGGAATCGCGGCTACGCTGGCTCTCCCGCGGGCGAGCCCGATGCTAGGCTCGCGAGCGCAGGGGGTCCACGAAAAACCAGCGGAATTCCTACAGAAAATCGTCTCGAGACGACGCCGGCGCGGACTGTATGCACGGATCGGTCGACCCATGGGTGCCGACCGAAATGGGGGCGCACATGCGGTGGATCGACGACGTCCCGGTGTTCGGCGATCCGGTCGACCCGGAGGCCCTGCAGCAGATCCAGCGCTGTCGAGCCACCGCGGACGCGGCGGCGCTCATGGCCGACCACCACATCGGCTACGCGGTCCCGATCGGCGGCGTGGTCGTCTACAAGGACGCCATCTCGCCCTCGGGCGTGGGGTTCGACATCGGCTGCGGCAACAAGGCCGTGCTCACGGACATGCCCGGGATCGAGGCCCGCGCCCGGATCGCGCCGCTCATGGATGCCATCGCCGACCGGCTCTCGTTCGGCATGGGGCAGAAGAACAAGCGGCGCGCCGACTCCCCCGTCTTCGACCGGGACGAGTGGCGGCTGCCGGAGGCGGCGAAGCTCAAGACGCTCGCCCGGGACCAGCTCGGCACCGTCGGCTCGGGCAACCATTATGTCGACCTGTTCACCGACGAGCAGGACCGCGTCTGGGTCGGGGTCCACTTCGGCTCGCGCGGCCTCGGCCACAAGCTGGCGACGCACTTCCTCGAAGCCGGCGGCGCCCGGGACGCCATCCACGAGCCGCCGCTCGTGATCCCGGCGGGCCATGCCCTGTTCGACGACTACGTGGCCGCGATGACGCTCGCCGGCGCGTTCGCGTACGCGGGCCGGGACTGGGTGTGCGCCGAGGTGGTGCGCATCCTCGGCGCGCGGGTCCTTGACGAGGTGCACAACCACCACAACTTCGCCTGGCTCGAAGAGCACAACGGCGAGCAGGTGTGGGTGGTGCGCAAGGGCGCGACCCCAGCGTTCCCGGGGCAGCGCGGGTTCGTGGGCGGCTCGATGGGCGACGACGCGGTGATCATCGAGGGCGTGGACTCCCCGCTCGCGCGCACCGCCTGGCACTCCACCGTGCACGGCGCGGGGCGGGTGATGAGCCGGAGCGCGGCGAAAGGGAAGGTGGACCGGAAGACCGGCGAGGTGGTGCGAGCCGGCTTGGTGTCTCGGGAAATGATGTCCGACTGGGTCCGCAAGCGCGGCGTCGAGCTGCGCGGGGCGGGCACGGACGAGGCGCCGCAGTGCTACAAGCGGCTGCCCGAGGTGCTGGGGCACCACGAGGGGACGATCCGGGTGCTGCATACGCTCCGGCCGATCGGGGTGGCGATGGCCGGGGACAAGGAGCTGGACCCCTATAGGGACTAGGTTGTGGTTCTGAAGTTCGTTGCTGGGGTCGATCGCGGGCGATCCGGGCCCATGGCCAGATTGCGGGACAACGACTTAGAGGCCTCGTCTCGAGTCAGCAACAATCTTCGAACCACAGGGGAACGGCCGGCGACTGGCGGGCATCTTTGGTTGCGCAATCCCATCTAAACCATTAGCTTCCGGCCGG
>DATLUU010000620.1:0-4824 GCA_035577885.1 Verrucomicrobiia bacterium | reverse complement strand
GTCTCGACGAAGGACCTGGCGATCTTCACGCGCCAGTTCGCGACCATGATCTCGGCCGGCCTGCCGCTCGTGCAGTGTTTCGACATCCTGGCGAAGCAGTCGAGCAAGCCGTCGTTCGGCAAGATCATCACCGAGACCACGCGCGAGGTGGAGGCCGGCGCGACGCTGTCGGACGCGCTCGGCAAGCACAAGAACGTGTTCGACGACCTGTTCCGCAACATGGTCGCGGCCGGCGAGGCCGGCGGCGTGTTGGACGAGATCCTCATGCGCCTCGCGACCTACATCGAGAAGGCGGACGCGCTCAAGCGCAAGGTGCAGAGCGCGCTCGTCTACCCGGCGGTCGTGCTCACGGTGGCGCTCGGGGCGACGGCGTTCATGCTCATCTTCATCATCCCGACGTTCGCGAAGATGTTCATGGACTTCGGCGGCGAGCTGCCGCTGCCGACGAAGATCGTGCTCGTGCTGTCGGACATCCTCGTGCACTGGTGGTGGGTCGCGGTGCTGGCGATCGTGGCCGGCGTGCTGGCGTTCCAGCGCTTCTACGCCACCGAGAACGGCCAGCGCGCGGTGGACGGCTTCATGATCCGCATGCCGGTGCTGGGCGATGTGCTGCTCAAGGGCGCGGTGGCGCGGTTCACCCGCACGCTCGGCACGCTGATCGCGTCCGGCGTGCCGATCCTCGGCGGCCTCGAGATCACCGCGCGCACGGCCGGCAACAAGGTCATCGCCGAGGCGATCATGAGCGCCCGCGCCTCGATCCGCGAAGGCGAGACCGTGGCCGCGCCGCTCAAGGCCTCGAACGTGTTCCCGCCCATGGTCACGCAGATGATCGCGGTCGGCGAGCAGACCGGCGCGCTGGACGAGATGCTGACGAAGATCGCCGTGTTCTACGAGCAGGAGGTGGACACGGCCGTGGACACGCTGACGTCGATCATCGAGCCGGTGATGATCGTGATCATGGGCGGCATCGTCGGCGGCATGGTCATCGCCATGTACCTGCCGATGTTCAAGCTCATCAACGTCGTGGCGGGCGGGAACTGACGTGACCGAACGTCCGGCACCGCTCCCCGTCCAGGCCCGGTCGGGCGACGCTCGCGTCGCCCCTCCGAGCCGCGGGCCGGGCGTGACGTCGCGGTGGCTCGCGCGGCTGTTCAGGACCCACGGCGCACCGGGCGCCGGGCCCGAGCGCGCGCCGGGATGGAACGCGCTGCGCCAGCTGGTGCTCGGGCGCATCCTCGTCGCCTCGCTGGCGCTGCCCTCGGGCCTGCTGCTCCGGCCCGACGTCACCGCGCGCCCGCTCACGCTCCTCGCCCTGGCGCTCGGCGCCGTCGGCGGCGTCTCGATCGCGTGGACGCTGGGCGGACGGCTCGCGCGCGGGCTGCGCGCGCAGACGGCGGCGCAGCTCGGCGTGGACCTGGCGCTCGTCACCTGGCTCGCGGCCTACACCGGCGGCCGGGGCAGCCAGTTCGTGCTGTTCTACGCGCTGGTGGTGATCACGGGCGGCGTGCTCGGCCGCGTCGGCGGCGGCCTGCTCGCGGCCGCGGGCGCGTGCGCGGGTTTCCTCGCGCTCCCGGCGCTCGCCGCCCCGCTCGGCGGCTCGGACGATGCGCTGGTCAAGCCCGAGCTGATGGTCATGTTCCTCACCATCGTCGGCGTGCTCGCGGGCGTCCTCGGCGAGCGCGTGCAGCGCACGGCCGGCGACCTCGAGCGCACCGAGCGCGAGCTCGACCGCATCAAGGTCGACAACGACGCCATCCTCAGGCACCTGGCCACGGGCATCCTCGTGGTCGACCATGCCGCGGCGATCGACTACCTGAACCCGGCCGCGCAGCAGGTGCTGGGCGTACGCGCCGAGGACCTGGTCGGACAGCCGATCGATGCGCTGCCGGCGCGGCTCGATGGCCTGCGCGCGCTGGTGCGCGACTCGCGCGACCAGGGCCGCGGGCGCGCGCGCGCCGAGCTCACCGTGACCACCGTCAGCGGGCGCACGCTGCCGCTCGGCGCGTCCACGAACGTGCTCCGGCACGAGGACCAGCTCACGGGCGTGGTGGCGGTGTTCCAGGACCTCACCGAGGTGCGGGAGATGGAGCGCCGCGCGCGGCGCAACGAGACGCTGGCCGAGGTGGGCGCGCTCGCCGCCGGCATCGCGCACGAGCTGCGGAATGGCTTGAAGCCGATCAGTGGGTCCGTGGAAGTCCTGCAGCGGGAGCTCAAGCTCGAAGGCGAGACGGCCGACCTCATGGACCTCATTGCGCGCGAGTCCGCGCGCCTCAACAAGTTCGTCACCGACCTCCTGAGCTATTCGCGCGAGCGCGACCTGGCGCTGGAGCCGGTGCGGCTGGACGACCACCTGCGCGAGCTGGTGAGCACGCTGCGCCACGATCCGCGGCGCGCGTCCGGCGTCGAGGTGGAGTACGGGGGCTGTCCCGACGGGCCGGAGGAAGCGCGGCTCGCGATCGACTCCGAGCAGATGCGGCAGGTGTGGCTGAACCTGGCGGCGAACGCCCTGGAGGCGATCGGCGAGCGCGGCACGCTCACGGTGTCATGGAGCGTGCGCGACGAGGACCAGGTGACCGTGGAATTCCGCGACGACGGTCCCGGCATCGCTGCCGACGACCTGCGCCGCGTCGGTGAACCCTTTTTCACAACCAAGCGGGGAGGCACGGGCCTTGGGCTCGCGATCGCACTGCGGATCGTCGAGCGCCACGGCGGCGGGCTGACCCTCGATAGCGAGGCCGGTCGCGGCACGACGGCCCGGGTGACGCTGCCCGGACTTTGCGTCCCGCAGGCCCAGGCCGCGTGATCGGCAGACACGAATCGGATCCAGCGAGGTGAGTCCATGGCTGGCGAGAAGATCCTGGTGGTCGACGACGAACAGAGCATGACGCAGTTCCTGGGCATCGTGCTCAGGAAGGAAGGCTTCCAGGTCACGACCGTGAACAGCGGCCGGGACGCGCTGGACAAGATCCGCATGGAGCCTTTCGACGTCGTGATCAGCGACATCAAGATGCCCGGCATGGACGGCATCCAGCTGCTCCAGGGCATCAAGAAGCACGACGCCAACATCCCGGTCGTGCTGATGACGGCCTATGCCTCCCAGCAGTCGGCGATCGACGCCGTGAACCTGGGCGCGTTCCAGTACCTGCTGAAGAACGCGAAGAACGACGAGATCCGGCTCGCGGTGAGGAACGCGCTCGAGATGCGCCGGGTGCGGAGCGAGAACCAGTTCCTGAAGCGCGAGCTGAAGAAGGGCCACGAGGAGAAGGCGATCATCGGTTCGTCCGAGGAGATCATCAAGGTCTTCAAGATGGTGGACAAGGTCGCCGACAGCGAGGCGACGATCCTGATCCAGGGCGATTCCGGCACCGGCAAGGAGCTGATCGCGCGCGAGATCCACTATCGCAGCCGGCGCCACTCGGGTCCGTTCGTGAGCATCAACTGCGGTGCGATCCCTCGCGACCTGCTGGAGTCGAACCTGTTCGGGCACGTGAAGGGCTCGTTCACCGGCGCGGTGAAGGACTCACCCGGCCTGTTCCAGGTCGCCGAGGGCGGCACGTTCTTCCTCGACGAGGTGGGGGAGATGCCCCTCGCCACCCAGGTCAAGCTGCTGCGGGCGCTCCAGGAGCGCGAGATCATCCCCGTCGGCGGCACGCAGCCGGTGAAGATCGACTGCCGGCTCGTGGCGGCCACGAACGTCGACCTCGAGCGCGAGGTCGCCGAGGGCCGCTTCCGCGCCGATCTGTTCTTCCGCCTGAACGTGATCCCGCTGCGGATGCCGGCCCTGCGCCAGCGCCGCGACGACATCCCGCTGCTCGTGGACCACTTCCTCAAGCGCCACGCCAAGGGCGGCACGGTGAAGACCGTGAGCAAGGAGGCGATGGACCTGCTGCTCAAGTACGACTGGCCGGGGAACGTGCGCGAGCTGGAGAACGTCATGGAGCGCGCGATGATCCTCGACGAGGGCGGCGTGATCACGGCGGAGGACCTGCCGGACAAGATCCGCTTCGGCCACAGCCAGAAGGGCAGCCTGGTCATCGATTCGCCGAACATGACGCTCGAGGAGCTGGAGAAGGAGTACATCCTCAAGGTGCTGAACTTCACGCGCTGGCAGAAGAAGCGCTCGAGCGAGCTGCTCGGCATCAACGCCTCGACGCTCTACCGCAAGCTCATCAGCTACGGCCTGGAGAAGCCCGGCAAGGGCGGGGGCCTGGGCGAGCACGACGGGCACGACGAGTTGCACGAGGGCGACGAGCATGCGGCGTGAAAGCATGCAATCCGCGAGGTCCGGTGTGGATCTGCACGACGGCGCTGCGCCGTGGGTCGGATCACCCGCAAGGGCTTCGCGGACAACATGTGTGGCCGCAACCTGTTAGGCGATTTCGAGAGATTCCTTTCGGCTGGCACCAAGGTTGCGTTAGCAGGGCGTCAAGCGTCCGCGATCTGGACGCGGGCGAACATTCGAGTCACTCGGACGGGAGGATTCCAGCAATGCTCAAGTCGCAGAAGGGCTTCACCCTCATCGAGCTGATGATCGTGGTCGTGATCATCGGTATCCTCGCGGCCATCGCGATCCCGAACTTCATCGCGATGCAGAACCGCGCGAAGGAAGGCAGCACCAAGGCGAACATGCACACGTTCCAGCTCGCCTCGGAAGACTACGGCGTGCAGAACAACGGCGTGTACGCCGCGGCCGCCACGTCGCTGGAGTCGCTCCTGCCGCAGGGCGGTGCGAACTTCAAGAATCCGTTCACGCAGGCGACGGGCGCTGCCGGCTCGTACGAGGACATCGGTACGTTCGCTCGTCCGGTGGTCCCGACGGCGACC
>DATLUU010000619.1:0-3581 GCA_035577885.1 Verrucomicrobiia bacterium | reverse complement strand
GCGGCCCGTACGCTGCAGCCACCGCACCGGGCGGCCCGGACGCGACCGGTTGCTCATGCTCCGCGTGCGGAGACAACGCGGACGCCGCCAGCGCGCCGAGCGCGGGGCCGCCGAAGTAGGTGGCGACGAGCGGACCCGCGACGGGCAAGGCTTGCTTCAGTAGTCCGCCGAGTCCCTTGCCCGCGTATGCCACGCCCGCGATCACCTTTTTGAGCGACAGCTTGCGCAGGAACTTCGGCGCGCGGAGCCTGAACGGGTCGCCGGCCGGCATGCGCATGACGCGCAGAAAGGGATCGCCTGCGGACAGGCTGTACCTCCGCGCGGCGTGCGCGCCGTGATCCTGCGCGTAGGCGAGGTGATCGCCGGCTGCGAACTGCAGCCGGCGACGTTTCGCCGAGCCGCGCCGGCCGCGCATCGCCGAGAGGAACTTCGCGTGATAGAGCCGGCCCGCGCGCATCGTGGTGTACCGGAACCTCGGGTCTCCCTGCGCGGTGTACTGCCGGATGAAGGCCATCAGCCCTCCGTGTGTCCGTTCGCTTCGGTCAACGGATCGGGGCGGCGCAGCCGCGCGAGCACGCGACGGCCGCGCGCTCCCCACGGAACGCGAGACGAGGTGGACGCTGCCGGGGTCTCCCGCTCCGGGGCCGCACCGGTCGCGGTCTCCTGATTCGGCTCATCCACCTCGCGCCGCGCGCGGGCTTCCGCCTTCTTCATGTAGCGGTACGCGCGTTCCGCGCACTCGCTCGCAGTCGCTTCCGCCTTCACGACACGTGCGGTGAGAGCCGCGACCGTCCGTTCGAGGTCGGCGATCCGAGCGCCGTGACTGTTCCGGAACCATCCCATGCCGGCAGGCTACCATATGTGCACAGTTGAACAACCGTTCAACCGTCTGGACGCACGCGCGGACAACGCGCGGGGCGGGTGTCGTCAGTAGGTGTTAGGGAGCAATCTGACGTTTAAACCCGCTAACGGCACGCTTTTAGCGGAAAGCCCCGTAGCAGAGCATGAGCGAGGCGCAAGGCGCTCGTAGCGCCGGCTCTGGGGGGCGCGGACCCGCCGTGGGGGGGCGACAACGCCGGTGCACGGACTCATCTCACGGGGTGCACCGCACTGGGAGTGACGCTGCGCGCTCTGGAGCCTATTTCTCGCTCAGAACCGCACCGGGACGCCTACGGCATTAGACCCTCGGCCAGTGTCAAGACGCGATCCTAGGGGAACGGTGGCGGCCGCCGGATACGGTATGCCCTACTCCTCGCACCGCTCCGTACCCGACGACCGTTCTCATGCCCGGTGCGGTCTCACGTCGAAGTGGATGCGATCACCGAACCGGCCGCCCCACGTGAAGCCGCGTTGCTCCCACATCGAGCCGGCTGCAGCGTAGTCGGCCGGCGAGTCGAGGTGGATGTCGAAGGCCGCGCCCACGGCGTGCGTGCTCTGCCCCGGAGGCGCGGCGGGATAGCAGCCCTTTTGCCCCGGTCGCATCGAGCAGTCGGAGCAGCCGACGCGCTGGAAGCACGCGTAGAGTTTCGCTTGCTTCGCCGGGTCGCGTCGCGCGCTCGTGACTACGGGCTTCATGCCGCGCGCTGCGAGGTCGCGTAGGAACTGCCGCGCGATCGGCGTTACGCGAGGGTCGAGCGAGCGCAGCGTCGTCACGGCTTCTTGCCGCCGGTGAAGTGACGCCACACCCAGCCCGCGACAAACGACACGATGCCGACGATCGCGTCCCACACGGCTTGAGGCACCTCGGGCGGCCCGGGTGGTAGTGCGGTTGCGCTCATGTCAGGGGGTACTCGTCCCACCACATGTTGAAGTAGGCGTGGAAGGTGGTATCGATCGCGTAGGCCTCGAAAAAGCCGCCGGGGAACACGATCATGCGCGGACCGGCCTCGACGTTGAAATTCTCGAGGATCTCGTAGCCCGCAGGATTGCCCATCACGCCGCGCCAGATGTAACCGCCGGCGATGCCATTCACGTCCACGTTCTTAAAGCCGCACGTTGCGGACGCCGGCGGGAACTGAATGTCGGTGCCGATCAGCGGCGGCGGCGTTGCGCCACCGGACTGCTGGTACCCCGTGACGAGCCGCTGCCCGGCCGTGAACGGCGCGAACACGGTCGCGCCGATCGACTGCAGGTCGTAGACGACGGACACGTTGAACACACCGGCGGCGGCCGCCGCGACCCAGTCTTCAGCGGCGTAGATGTGTAACCGGCGCAGTACCGCGATGCGGTCACTGGTGATCGGGTTGCCGAACACGCAGCGCTTCACGTTCACGCCGTCCGGGACCACCTCGTGCATCGAGGCGAAGCTACGCGGTATCCCCGTGCGCGGGTCTTCAAGAATGCTCCCGGCGTGGAGCGTCGCGTGCAGCCCTTCGGCCATCGCCGGCATGACGTGAGCCTGCCGCAGTCCAGAGAACCGGCCGATGCCGCGCGTGACGGCCGGGTTCTGGACGATGTTGTGCTCGGGCGCGGGACGAGCTCGAGGGAGCGTCCCGCCCCGCTGCCGAGAGAACTCGCCGGGGACTGGGCTCATGCCGGCGTGAGCCTCAGCACGACCATCACGATGTCCGGGCCGCCGGCCGCGTTTCCGTTCGACAGCGTGATCTTGAGGCGATCGCCGTGCGCGACTTCATCCTCCCAGTGGTAGTTGTCCGGGTAGACGGGCATCGCCACGCCGCCGGCCGTGGTGAACGGCACCGGCGTGCCGGGCTCGGCGAGCACGTCCGGGCCGGAGAAGATGGCCGCCGTGATGAGGTCACGCTGCGTGAGCATGCCGATCTCGATGGTGCCGTCGAACGGCGCGAATTCGTACTGTGAGTTGGCGAGCGCGTTGTCGACCGTCGCGGCGGCGGCGAGCGAGATGCGCTTCGTGATGGTAGGCATCTATCCCTTTCTCCCCTGCGTCGCGCCGAACCTGACCGGCTGAAGGGCGCCCGCGTTGAAGTAGACCTTCTGTCCGTAGTAGTCCAAGTCAGTGATGCGGACGCCCACCGTGTTGTGACTCAGGATCTCCACCACCTCGCCAGCATGCGGCATGTCGTCGAGGTCGAATGCCACGGTGTCACCGATGGCGGGTTCGTACCGTTCGGTGCTCACGCCACCCTCCGCTTGCGCTTGTGCTTCAGCACCGGGTGAACCTGATACTTGTGCGCGCGAGGGAGTAGCTTATTCACGCGCGACACGAGGTGGCCGAACCGTTCCACGCGACGGAGCGAGCGGCGCAGCGCCTTCACGTTCGCTGGATTGATCGTGCGCCGTCCCTTGCCCATGCCGGCTGACGCCGCGCCGCCGCCGCCCTTGTGCATCACCTGCCCGGCGAGCTCTGAAGCAACGCCGCCCACGATGGGCACGCTGCCGAGCGCGGCACGGCCGAGCGCGCCGAAGTCCAGCCCGCCACCTCGAGCGGCACGCTTCGCCCTCACCGCGCGCTTGCGTCCCGCTTTCACCCTCGGGCCCGCCGCCGCGCTCTTGCGCCGTGGCGAGAGGCGGCCGGGATCGCCGGCCCCCATCCCGTACATCCGCATGAATGCCATTTTAGGGCTCCTCCGTGTCCTCGGTCTCACCGGGGCCGAGGTCGGAGC
>DATLUU010000618.1:0-7530 GCA_035577885.1 Verrucomicrobiia bacterium | reverse complement strand
CGATGCGCACTCCCATCTCGTGGGTGCGCTGCTCGACCATGTACGACACCACTCCATACAAGCCGACCGACGCCAGGACCAGCGCCAGCGCGGCGAAGATCGCGAGCAGCAGAGCATAGGTCCGCGGGCGCGCGAGCGAGGCGGAGACGACGTGGGACATGGTGTTGGCGTGCGCGACCGGCACGTCGGGGTCGACCGACTGCGCTGCCGCCTTGACGATCCCGGAGAGCGCGGCCGCATCGCCTTCGGTGCGCACCACCATGACCAGCCACGGCCACCCGGGCCCCGGTTGCACGGAGCAGAGGTCGACCTCGGGCCGGGGCTCGATCCCGAGCCCCAACTGGCGGACATCGCCTGCCACGCCGGCCACGGTCAACACGCCCATCTCGGGCACGAGGATCTGCTTGCCGAGCGGATCCTCGCCGGGCCAGAAGCGGTGCGCGGCGGTCTGGTTGATGACGATGACGCCGGCCCCGTTGGCGTCGCGCTCGCTGAACTCACGGCCCGCGCGCAGCGGGATCCCCATCGTGGAGTAGTAGCCCGGACTCACCACGTTGAAGGTCGCGCTGAAGAGCTCTCCGGGCGCGGGGTCCGGCCTGCCGACGATGTGGAACGCCTCGCCGTCCTGGTCGCCGCCGAGCGGAAGGTCCGCGACCAGCGCGGCCGAGCGCACGCCGGGCACCGCTTCGACGCGGGCGAGCGCATCGCGGAGGAACGCCCGGCGCGCCGGCCCCTCTGCGAGCTTCTTGCGCGGCAGCCAGAAGTCGATCGCCAGCAGCTTCTCGGTCTGGAAACCGGGCGCGGTGGCGCGCAGCGTCATCAGACTCCGCAGCAGCACGCCGGCTCCCGCAAGGAGCACCACCGCCAGCGAGGTCTCGGCGATGACGAGCAACGCACGGACCCGGCGCCCGCGGAGGCCTTCGGTCGTCGTGCGCGCCGACTCGCGCAGGGGTTCGTTCGGATCCTGCGAGGCGCCGGCCAGCGCAGGAGAGACGCCGAAGGTCAGGCCGGTGGCGAGGGAGAGCAGCAGCGTGAACCCCATGACCCACGCGTCGGTGCGGGTGGCGTCGATGCGGGGGATGTCAAAGTTCTGCGCCAGCATCGAGGCGAGCCCGTGGGCCGTCGCATCGGCCACCAGCAGCCCGAGCGCTCCGCCCCCGAGCGCCAGCAACGTGCTCTCGATGAGCAGTTGCTGCGCCAGCCGCTGCGGGCTCGCGCCCAGCGCTGCCCGCACCGCCAACTCGCGCTGCCGCGAGGCGGCGCGAGAGAGCGTGAGGTTGGCGACGTTGGTGCACGCGATCAGCAACACCAGGCCCACGACACCCAGCAACAGGAGCAAGCCGGGCCGCGCCGGGCCGGCGATCGCGTCCACGAGTGGCTGTACGCGCGCGCCGACGTCGCGATTCGACTTGGGATACTGCTCCGCCAGGCGCCCGGCGATCACGTCCATCTCCGCCTGGGCGCGAGCGACAGACACGCCGGGCCGCAGGCGGGCGATGACGCGCACGAAGCCATGGTTCCGGTTCGCATCCGCCATGAGCGGCATGAACACCTGATCGTTCGGCCCGGGGGGCAGCTCGAATCCGGCCGGCATCACGCCGATGACGGTGAACATCTCTTCATTGAGACGCACGGTCTGCCCGACGACGTCTTGCCGTCCCGCGAAACGCGTCTTCCAGAATCCGTTCCCGAGCAGCACCACGCGCGCGGCGCCCGCCTTCTGATCCTGCGGCTGGAACGTGCGCCCCAGCGTGGGTGCGATGCGAAGCGTCTCGAAGAGCCCGGGCGTGACCTGCAGCGCGGAGACGATCTCGGCGGACTCGCGCCCGGAGTGCAGCGCCCCGCGGCTCGTGAACGCGGCCATGCCGTCGAAGCTCCGGCTCTGTGCCCGCCAGTCCTCGAAGTCGGGGTACGAGAGCACGTCCTGGCTCACGCCCTGCTTCATGTTGGTACCCCAGACCATGACGAGCTGGTGGCTCGCGGGGTATGGAAGCGGATGCAGCAGCACGGTGTTCACCACGCTGAAGAGTGACGTGTTGGCGCCGATTCCCAGCGCCAGCGTCACCATCGCGATGGCGGTGTACGTGCGGCTCTTGCGCAGCATCCGCACGCCATAGCGCACGTCCTGTACGAGCGCTTCGAGCAGAGCGACGCCGCGCGCCTCGCGGCACTCCTCCCTCGCCTGCTCGAGCCCGCCGAACTCGATGCGGGCGCGCCGCCGTGCCTCCGGCTCCGACAGCCCCTCACCCACGTACTTCTCCACCTGATGCTCGAGGTGGAACCGCAGTTCGTCTTCCATCTCGCGGTCCACGGCTTCGCGCCGGAACAGGGACCGCAGGCGCATGCGAAGGTCGTCGAACATGTCTGCCCCCCGTGCCGACCGCTAGGCGGACGCCAGGACCTGGGCCACGGCCGCCGCGAGCTTCCGCCAGGCGGTCTCCTCCACCTCCAGTTGCCGGCGGCCCTTGGCCGTCAGCTCGTAGTACTTCGCCTTCCGGTTGTTGTCCGAGGCACCCCAGCGCGCCTTGATCCATCCACGACGCTCGAGTCGGTGCAGCGCCGGATAGAGCGAACCCTGCTGGACGTGGAGCACGTGCTGCGAGATCTGCTGGATGCGCTCGGAGATCGCCCAGCCGTGCAGGGACGCGGGCAGCAGCGCGCGGAGGATGAGGAGGTCGAGCGTTCCCTGAGGAAGATCGATGCGATTCGCGGTCATGGCGCTTCCCCTTTCGCTTCTACAGGGGAGACCCTAGAGCCGCTCCTGTCGAAGCGCAAGGGGAAAACTTCGGCGCCCTCGGCCTAGGCCGGGATCCGGCCCAGGTAGAGCTTGGGGATCAGCCACGGCTGCTTCAGGAGCAGCGCGGCGATCGGCGACGGCGGCACGTCTTTCGAGGCGTTCCGCGCCTGCGCCACGGTCTCGGGCCACTCGAACGGCAGCTCGACGTAGTGATCGGGCGCGGTCGCGCTCGCGAGCAGCGCGAGCGTCGCTCGCAACACGGCGCGCTGGCCGTCGGCATCGTGAGGGCGTCCGAGCGGCCGGCTCAAGGGATGGCTGATGCCCGCGAGCCGCGGCACACCGACTCTGCGCGTCAGGTCCGGCATCCACGACACGGTCACGGTGGAGAGCCCGCTCGCCTCGAGATGACGCTGAACCAGTCCCACGGACCGGCTGCAGAACGGTCACACGGGCACGAGAACCACGGCATCCACGTGCTCCTCGTGCATGGCCGCGGCGATCGCCGGCGCGGTCTTCTGCTCCAGCTCGGTCGTGTCCAGGATGTAGCCCATGAACGAATAGTGGGTCGGCGCGGGCCGGCCGACGACGCCCTCCTGCGCCAGCTCCGACAGCCGCCGCATCGGCAGCAGCACGTCGAGATCCTCTTCGCCGAACTTCGGATCGATGTGCAGGTGGTAGACGCGGATGTCCTTCTCGGTGGTGCCGAACGGGATCCTGCGAAACGTGGGGTCGCCCCACCACGGGTCGCGCCGCTCCCCTTCCTGGTCGAACGGGCGATCGTCGTTGCGCGCGATGCCGGCGGTGGAGACCAGCGCCACGGTGCACTCGCGCAGCGGCTTCGCGAGCCGCGTGAACGGGACCACGCCGGGCTCCTGACGCGTCGCCCACGCCTTCATGATCTGCCGCGTGGCGAAATCGACGTAGCGATAGGAATCGATGGCCATGGGATCACCTCACCTCTGGGGCGCTCGCGGTGCGGCGCCTCATCACGGCAGCCCTCCGCTGAGTCCGATTCGACGGCTGAAGCAGAAGGCTCACTCTAGGGCTGACTCTTCGTGCGCGAGATCGATCGCACATAGCTCACGAGGCTCTTGATCTGGGCCGGACGCAGTGTCACCGACCAGATCGGCATGTACGGCGACTTGTGGAAGTGAGCGCCGCCGAGCGAGACGAGCGCAAACACCTGCGGGTCGGTCTTGGTCGCGAAGTAGGTGCTGTCGGTGAGGTCCCGCGGTCGGATCCCGTTCCGCGCGAACAGCGTGTCGGCGAGCGGCCCGTCGCCGTGACCCTTCGGCCCGTGACACATCGCGCAATAGACGACGAACAGTTGCCGGCCCTCGGGCGGACTCCCGGGCGGCGCCGTGAGGAATGCCTCGACCGTGGCCGGCGGCATGCCCGGGTTGAGGTCCGGAAGCTGTTTCACGAAGTCCGCCACCTGCGCGATCGTCTGCGGCGCGAGCTTCCCCTGCCATGGCGGCATGAGGTTCGAGCGGCCCGTGTGGCCGCCGCCTCTCTCGATCACGCGGATGATCTCATCGCGACTCAGCTGATTCATGCGCTCGCGGTTGTTGAGCATCGCGGGTCTCACGTGGGCCTCGTGCTGGAGCTCCGTCGCGAGCGGACCGTCGCCGCCGCCCCACAGCCCGTGGCACATCGCGCAGTGCGTGAGGAACGTCTGCTGGCCCGGATCGAGCGTCGCCATCGACGTCGTGTCGGGCATCATCGTGACGCCCGTGGGTGTCGCGGGCTGCTCCGCGCGCTTCCCGCACGAGCCGAGGATCGCGACCATCGCGATCACGAGGACCAGGACGATTCGATACCGCATCGGCCATCACCTCCCGGAAGCGACGTTAGGTCTCGACGCTCGGCGCCACCATGGTCCGAAGGGGGCATGACACTTCGGGTCAGCCGGCATTCCCGGCGGCCAGGTTCCTTGAGAAGATGCGGGCCACGAAAGGAGCGCACCCATGAAGATCCTCGTTGGCATCGACGGTTCCCCGCACTCGAAGGCGGCACTCGATTACGTGAAGAGCATGGCGTGGCCCAAGGGGACGAACGTCGCGGTGGTCTCGGCGGCGGTACCGATGGTCGCCTACACCATGGTGGACGCGGCGGGCCTGAGCTGGATGCAGACCGCCGAGGAGGACATGAGCGCGCAGGCGAAGGAGCTGACCGCCCGCGCCGCGCAGGAACTCACCGGCGCCGGTCTCCCGACGGAAGCGCGCGTGGTGAGGGGCGATCCGCGCGATGCGCTCGTGGACACGGCGCGCACCATGGGCGCGGACCTGGTCGTGGTCGGCTCGCACGGCCGCACCGGCCTCGCGAAGCTCGTGCTGGGAAGCGTCGCCTCACACGTCGTCACCCACGCGCCGTGCAGCGTGCTCGTGGTGAAGATGAAGTAGGCGGCGCCTGAACGAGGCGCCGCCCGCTGTGGATGCGCGACGCCCGCGCCGGCGTTACGGAGCCGGCGTGAGGCCGTGGCGTCGCATCACCTCGGTCAGCTTCGCCCGGTCCGGCGGCCCGCCCGCGGCGGCTCGCATCACCTCGATGATGTCGCGGAAGTACTGCGGGCCGATCGCGGCCGGCGTGATGGCGCAGATCGCCTTCGCATCCGCGCTGCCGTTGTTGTCGAAGCGGTGGACGGCGCCGCGCGGGATGCAGAGCGCCTGCCCCGGCCCGACGTCGATCGGGCGACCGTCCACGGTCCACGTCGTCACCCCTTCGAGCCCGTAGATCGTCTCCTCGTAGCGATCGTGGCTGTGGGCGGGTGCGGTCAGCCGCTGTCCGGCGGGGACCGTGAGCTCGAACACCGCGACGCTGCCGTTCGACTGCTCGCCGGTGACGAGGAAACGCACACCGAGCGGCCCGAGGCGGAGCATCTCGTCGGCGGGATTGACCTGAAGCGGGCTGATCTGGGCGGACATGTCACGCTCCTCTCTTGAGCATCCCCGTGGTGACCGAGCTTCGCCGCAACAGGACTTGGCGAACACCCGTTTCGTTGGTAAAGTCACTTTACTATGGGTTCGGCACGACGGTCAAGTCCCTTTACCAAGATCGGCCCCGGCCCGCTCGGCCCCCCGCTCATCGGCGCGCTGCTCCGCTTCCCCTGGGAGACCGTGCGCCGTCGCATGCTCGACCGGCTCCACGACAACGGGTTCGGCGACCTGGACGCGGCCCACCTGGGCGTCTTCCTCTTCCCCGGCCCTGAAGGCGCCAAGCCGTCCGAGCTGGCGGCACGTCTCCGGGCGAGCAAGCAGTCGATCAACCACCTGCTCGGCCAGCTCGAGCGGCTCGGCTACCTCGAGCGCCGCGACGACGCGAACGACCTGCGCGCGCGGAGGATCCACCTCACCGCGCGTGGCCGGGCCGCAGGGCTCACCATGCGCGAGACCGTGAAGCAGGTCGAGCGTGAGTGGGAGCAGCGGCTGGGGGCGAAGCGCATGGCGCTCCTGCGCGAGCTGCTCCGCGAGCTGAGCGCGGAGGCCTGAAGCAGGGCGCGGCGCCCCGGCTATCTCTCGATCACCACCTGCGCCGCGACCGCGCGGTCGCCCTGTACCAGGCGTACGAGGTAGACGCCGGCCGGGAGCGTGCGACCCATGGGCAGCTTCGCGACGTGGCCTCCGGGGCTCAACGCCCCCAGCTCGTGCACCAGGATCCGCCGCCCCGCCGGATCCATGAGCTCGAGCCGGGCCGGTGCGCTCTCGCGCAACGTGAACGCGATCGCGACGTCGCTGGATGCAGGGTTCGGCCGCACGCTGTCGATCGCCATCCCGGTGCGCTGGGATGGCCTCGGCACCGACACGACCGAGCCGGCGTCCGACTCACGCGCCCCGAGGTCGGGCGCCGTCCCCAGGTAGGGCCCCGCGCTCACCTTCTTCCCGTTCCAGGGCACCGAGACCGCGCCGGCGTCGATGCACGGGCTCCCGCCCTGGAGCGTGTAGTCCGTATCCAGGCGCGGGTTCGCCCATAGCGTCGAGGCCATGTCCACGTTCGAGTTCACCCAGCTCGAGGCGTTGTTGCACAGGTTGGTATGGGAGACGAACGAGGACGTCGCGATCCGCTTCATCGCCACCGTCGAACATCCCATGATGATGTTGTTCAGGAGCAGCATGTTGTCGCCGCCGGTGACCCCGGTGGGATTGCCGCAGAGGGTGTTGCCGATGACCCGGACCGGCTCCACCAGCGGCGCGCCGAGGTAGTTCTCGATCGTGTTCCCGTCCGCCATGCAGGCGAGCCCGACCTTCGAGCAGTTCGTGATGACGTTGCCCTCGATCAGGAAGTCCCGGCTCGAAGCGCCCGCGTAGTCGATGAGCTGGATCCCGTCCTCCTTGCACCCGGAGACGACGTTGTTGCGGAACACGATCTGCAGTAGAGCGCCGGTGTAGGGGTGCAGGCGCAACTCCATGCCGTCGTCGCCCGCGCTGAGGATGGTGTTGTTCTCGATGACCGGGTCGCTGGCGTTGTCGACGTCGATCGCGTCGTCGCCCGCGCCCTCGAAGCGACAGCCCCGCACCACGCCGCCGGCGCCCTCAAAGCTCATCTGGTCCGTGCCGCCGCCAATGAAGTGGACGTCGAGGATGTTCACCCGCCGCGCGTAGTTCTCGATCTGGTAGCCACCGTCCAGGAACGTCAGCCCACGGATCGTGGTCGAGGGCCCGGCGCTGGCATCGATGGTGAGGATCGTGCTGCCGCCGGAGATCGTGGTGAGGGCGATGTCGTTGGTGTCGCCGGTCACGATGTACTGGGAGGCCAGGGTGAGGCTCTTCCCAGAGATCACCAGGTTGCCGGCGTAG
>DATLUU010000617.1:0-3551 GCA_035577885.1 Verrucomicrobiia bacterium | reverse complement strand
CGCGCTCTCCCTGCCCACGATCGTGGTGCGCTCGCGCCGGCGCACGTTCGTGAGCCTCATGCTCGTGACCTGGTGGGACGCGGCGCGCGCGATGTTCGCGTTCTGGGGCGGCGTGTTCCGCTTCGCGCTCCAGCTCTTCGTGTCGTTGCTCGGCGCCGGACAGATGCTCCTGATCGGGCTGTGGACGCTCGTCGCCGAGGTGTTCCTGCTGCCGTTCCGGTTCGTGCGCCGCATGGGCAGCAACGTGCTGAGCCCGGGCGTGCCGTGGATCGCGGTGACGATGACGTTCTTCTGGTGCGTCTTCGAGGCCATCATCTTCACGTTCGTGACCACGTCGCTGGTGATCGACACCCTCTCGAACCTCGCCGGCACGCAGCTCACCGAGACCGGCATCCGCATCCCGCTGTTCCTGTTCATGCTGTTCATCGCGCTCGGCAGCTACGCCGTGCTGTCGTCGTTCACCGACGCGGTCAAGAGCCGCGACTGGGCGACGATCGTGAAGATCGCCGTCGTCGAGTCGGTGGCGATGTTCGTCGAGATCGTGTTCCTGTACCGCGAGTTCGTGGACGCGCTGGTGCCGTGGTTCGCGCAGCACACGTCCGGCAAGTTCGAGCTCGGCATCGGCGGCACGCTGGCGATCGCGGGCATGGTGTGGCTCGGCGTGCGCAGCCTGTCGTGGTTCCTGTTCGCGGGCGCCGGCACGCCCACGATCCTCGCCATCATCTCCGGCCAGGGCGTGGGGGCGAACGCCGCGGGCGCGGTGCCGGACGAGTTCAAGCTGTTCTCCGACGGCTTCGCCAACCAGCTCCGCACCGAGTTCGAGTGGGCGGGCAACGAGGGCCAGAAACTGCTGGAGGCGTTCCTCGTGCCGCCGATGCAGCTGGTGGCGGCGACGCTCAACTTCGTCACCATGCTGTGCGCGAACCGGCACCTGCTCGACCTGCCGCTCAACAGCATCCAGGACTTCAAGGACGCCCGAACGATCCAGGCCGAGCTCGGCGACCCCGGCAACCAGCAGGTGGCGTGATGACCGTACGACTGGTGAAGATCGCGATCCTGACCATGCTGCTGCTCGCCACGAGCTGCTCGTCCAACTCGATCCCGCACCTCAACATGAAGCTGCCCAAGCTGGGTGTGAACGCCGGCAAGCCGGCCGCGCCCCCGGCGGCGCCGACGCCGCGCCTGGTGATGTTCGTCGGCGTCGACATCAGCGGCTCGTTCATGAACGGCCGCTACTTCGACGATTCGATCCAGTTCCTGGCGCGCTACATCTACGGGCACCTGAACGGCATCGGCGAAATGGAGGTGCCGCACTCGCTGTTCGTGGGCTCGATCGGCGGCTACAAGAAGGACGAGCCGAAGACGCTCTACCCGATCGAGTCGTTCCAGAACCGCTCGGTCGAGGAGATCGAGGCGCGGCTCCACGAGATCTTCCCGAAAGGCCGCGTCAACCACTTCACCGACTTCAACGCGTTCTTCACCCAGGTCGGCGACATGATCGACCAGAAGAAGCTGCTGTTGAAGCCGATCTCGATCGTGCTCATCACCGACGGCGACCCGGACCTGGGCGAGGGCACCGCCAGCGCCAGCGCCTCCAACACCGAACGGCAAGCGAAGTTCCGCAGCCTGTCCGTGGCCCCGCTCGAGGGCCTGTCACGCAACATCACCGTGCGCGTGCTCTATACCGACGCGGTGACCGGAAAGGACTGGCTCGACGACATGCCGCGGAAGCGCGTCAAGGTGTGGACGCAGGACGCGATCGTGATGAAGGAGTGGAAGGATCCCACGATCTACCTGCCCGAGACGCCGTTCGAGAAGCAGACGCGGTTCTTCTCCTGGGTGCAGAACAACGTCGACTTCCAGCCGCGGCTGCGGCGGGTCGACTAGAGCCGACCGGGCGCTCCGCCCCTCATCAGTCGATCACGGTCACCCGCGCCACCCTGGCGTCGTTGCCCTGCGTGAGCCGCAGCAGGTAGACCCCGGGCGCGAAGCGCTGCCCAGCGCCCAGGTCGACGCTGTGGCGCCCGGTCCCCAGCGAGCCCAGCTCGCGCATCGCGACCCGGCGCCCCATCACGTCCAGCACCTCGAGCCGCGCGGGATCGGCGCTCGGCAGCGCCACGTCGACGACGAGCGCGCGGCCACGGGCCGGGTTGGCGGCCACGGGGGCGATCGCCAGCGCCAGCGGCGCTGAAGCCCTGGACTCCTCGGGGCTGCCGGCGGCGACCGCTGCGACCTTCGCCACCGGGGCGCCCTGCGGGCCGTAGCTCTCGACCATGATCGTGCCCACATCGAGCCAGCCCTCGGGATCCTGCTCGTACGAGAGGCCCACGGCGCCGCCCGCGGCGACGGCGGCCGCGCTTCCGGCGTGGGTCCCGGCAAGCAACGGCTGGAGGCGCTGGTAGATCGTGTAGCGGATGCGCTGGCCGCCGCCGGGGCGGGGCAGGGACGAGGCCTCGACGAGCGTGATCTGCGGCGATGGGGAGCTGTTCGCCGACGCGCGCGTGGCGCTGGACGCGATCGAGACGGATGCGGCGAGCAGCAGGACGAGGGTGCGCATGATGCCTCCCGGGCGATGATGTGGAGCGTGAGCGCGGCCCGTCATCCGGTGACGTGGCGGTCGGCGACCTCGAGCGCCTGGTCGATCCCGGCGAGCCCTTCGCGGATCTCCTCGGCGGTCGTGGTACAGGGCGGTGTGACCTGCAGCCGGTTGAAGTGAACGAACGGCCACACGCCGGCGCTCTTGCACGCCGCGAGCACGTCGGCCATGGGCTTCGCGTCGGCGCCGCCGGCGTTGAACGGCACCAGGGGCTCGCGGGTCTTCCGATCCTTCACCAGCTCGATGCACCAGAACACGCCGAGCCCGCGCACCTCGCCGACGCTGGGATGCTTCGCGGCGATCTTCGCCAGCTCGGGGCCGATGACGTCGGTGCCGAGCGACCGGGCGTGCTCGACGATGCGCTCCTCCTTGAAGATGCCGATGCTGGCGACGATCGAGGCACAGGCGAGCGGGTGGCCACTGTACGTGAGCCCGCCGGGGAAGACGCGGTCCTTGAACGTGTCGGCGATCTTGCGTTTGATGACGACCCCGCCCACCGGGAGGTAACCCGAGTTCGAGCCCTTGGCGAACGTGATCAGGTCCGGCGTCACCTTCCACTTGTTGACCGCGAACCACTCGCCGCAGCGGCCGAAGCCGGCCATGACCTCGTCGCAGATCATGACGATGCCGTGCTTGTCGCAGAGCGCGCGTACGCCGGCGAGGTAGCCGTCGGGCGGCACCAGGATGCCGTTCGTGCCCACGACCGTCTCCAGGATGATGGCCGCAACCGTGTGCGGTCCTTCGACCATGAGCACGTCGGAAAGATGCTCGAGCGCGCGCTCGCACTCTTCCACCGGCGTGGTGGCGTGGAACGCGGAGCGATAGAGGTAGGGGCCCCAGAACTTGACCGCGCCCGGCGTGGCGGGCTCGTTGGCCCAGCGCCTCGGGTCGCCGGTGAGGCCGATGCTGGTGCCGGTGGCACCGTGGTAGCTGCGGTAGGTCGAGAGCACCTTCG
>DATLUU010000616.1:0-2016 GCA_035577885.1 Verrucomicrobiia bacterium | reverse complement strand
CGCGTCGTCGCCCGCGACCGGGATGTTCGTGCGCTCGCGCAGGCCGGTGAGGAGGTTCCGGAGCGAGGTCTGGTCGCCGTACCAGTCGCCGCCGCCGCCGTACTTGAGCCGCGCGATGCCGAACGCGCGCGCGCCGGGCGGCGTGGCGGTGGCGCGGGCGGGCCCCGCACCGGGGCCATTGAGTGCGAGTTGCACGACCGCGAACCCGGCGAGTACCGCCACGAGCGCGCGGTACCTCGCGGGTCCTCGCCTGGGCTTGAGGCCGCGGGATCGCCGGCTCGGGAACATACCGGGGATTGAACCACGAGGGGGAAGGGCCCGATGTCCCCCCGGGGACAAATGGGCGATGCCGAGCCCAACGACGATGCCACGCATGGGCCCAGTCAACGCCCTGGGGCCAATGACACTCGACCCCGCCCTGACGAGCGCTGTCTCCGGTCTCACGAAGCCCGTCCCGGCCGGCTCGAGCGGGGGGGGCGGGCTTCGTGGCGGCGCTTACTTGGCCGGCGGCAGGAACCCAGGCGGGAACTTGCGCGAGAGCACCGGCAGTTCCAGGGAGGGCAGCGAGGGCGAGACCGGGTCCGGGAACCGGGGCATCACGACGCGCTCCCTCGTCGCCATTCCAGCATGGCCCGCGACCATTCGACTCACCTCTTCGTTGGTGACGAAGGGGAGTGCCGGAGCGGCGTCCGCGCTGACCCCAGCGGTGGTCCCCGCGGTGAGCCCGTACCCCTTGGGATAGGGATTCGCGGTCATGATGAAGCCGCCACACGGGTCCAGCACGTAGAAGTTGTACGTGGCATCGCTTCCCTGCGCGCTAAAGACATAATCCGAAGGCGAGCGCGAGACCACCTTGCCCGACGCATCGATGGCGCTGACGCGGGCGACGATGCTGCGCGGGAAGACCTTCCGGAAGGGCACCGTGTACAGCGGGATCCGGATGCTGGACTCGTACCCGGGGGGCACGACGAACCAGTAGCTGAGGTTGTGCGGGTAGGCGATGGGCAGGGACACGGAGCCGAGATGCAGGTAGTCGCGCCGGTTGACGAGGTCGAACAGGCTCAACTCGACCACGTAGAACTGCGCGCGCGGATCCGGCTCGAAGGCGAGCGTCAGCACGGAGTCCGCCTGGATGCGGTCGAAGTTCAGCACCAGGCCACGCTCGGTCGGGCCCCAGGGCACGACCGTGTTCGTGTACGGCGAGCTCGTGGTGATGGTGCCGTTCAACACGCCGGTGGCCATGTACTCCGAGTGATTCTTCTCGCCTGCGGGATGCACGATCCACCCGATATCCACGCCGCGATCGATCTGCTTGTCGAAGGGTGTGAAGTCGAAGTCGGTGGCGGGTCGGAACTCCTCGCCCGCCGCCTGGCGACCGTAGGGCCGGAACGCATTCGACTGGGTGCCGTCGACGATCTCGAGCACCGAGGAGTTGGTGTCGCCGAAGCTCACGATCCCGACCCCGATGAAGACGTCGTCACTAAAATCCGTGGGGGTCTTCGGGTCCGCGAGGAAGAAGGACGGGATCTCCTGGTCCTGGAAGCCGAACATCACCAGGCGGTCGTCCGTGGGGGTCCCTTGGCCGGGTGCGGTCGGCGTGGACTTGGAGCATCCGCCCGCAATGGCGGCGATGACGGCCATCGCCGTCGTGATGAGAAGACCCAGGCGCAACTTGCTCATGACCCGCTTCCTTACTCGGCCGACACGCCTTTGCGACGGTCGATCGCGATCCAGATATCGAGAGCCATGGCGCTCGCCACGTAAACGGACGAGTACGTGCCGAACACCACTCCCACCAGCATGGCGAAGGAGAAGTCGCGCAGCACGTCGCCGCCCCAGATGAACAGGGCCAGCGCCGCCAGGAACACCGTGAATGCCGTGATCACCGTTCGCGACAGCGTCTCGTTGACCGCGATGTCCATGACGCGCGAGTGCCTCTCCTTGCGGAGCGCCTTCGCGCGTTCGCGGATGCGGTCGAACACCACGATGGTGTCGTTGATCGAGTAGCCGGCGATG
>DATLUU010000615.1:0-3088 GCA_035577885.1 Verrucomicrobiia bacterium | reverse complement strand
ACCGTGGCGGACCTGTCGCGGGTGTGGGTGCTCGTGGACCTCTACGAGATGGACCTGGGCCGCGTGAAGGTCGGCGACCGCGCGCGCTTCACCGCCGACGGCCTGCCCGGCCGCACGTTCGATGCCGCGATCGACTTCATCTACCCCACGGTCTCGAACGAGACGCGCACGTTGAAGGCACGCCTGTCGCTCGACAACCGCGACGGGCTGCTGCGTCCCGGCATGTATGGCCGGGTGGACGTCGCCACGAGGCGCGGTGGAGGCGCGGCGCTGGTGGTGCCGGCCGAGGCCGTGGTGAATACCGGGGACATGTCGTACGTGTTCGTGGCGCGCGGTGGCGGCCGGTTCGAGCCGCGGCGCGTGTGGACCGGCGGCGGCGACGGCGATCGCATCACCGTGCTCCAGGGGCTCGCCGAGGGCGACACCGTGGTCGCGAGCGCCTCGTTCCTCATCGATTCCGAGAGCCGGCTCAAGGCCGCGATCGCCGGGATCGGCGCCGACACGACCGGACCCGGCGCGATGCCGCCCGGGCACAGGCACTGAGGCCGCCATGATCGCGAGACTCATCGAGTGGTGTGCCAGGCGACGGGGGCTGGTGATCGTGCTCTCGGCGATCGCGTTCGTGGCCGCCGTGGTCGCCATGCGCAGCGTCCCCGTGGACGCGATCCCGGATCTCTCCGACCCGCAGGTGATCGTCTACACCGAGTGGATGGGCCGGAGCCCCGACCTGGTCGAGGACCAGGTGACGTACCCGATCGTCTCCAGCCTGCTCGCCGCGCCGAAGGTCGCGGCGGTGCGCGGCCAGAGCATGTTCGGCATGAGCTTCATCTACGTGATCTTCGAGGAGGGCACCGACCTCTACTGGGCGCGGAGCCGCGTGCTCGAGTACCTGAGCACCATTCGCAGCCGCCTGCCCGAGAACGTGGCGCCAACGCTGGGGCCCGACGCGTCGTCGGTGGGCTGGGTCTACCAGTACGCGCTCGTGGACAAGAGCGGGCGCCACGACCTCGCCGAGCTGCGTGCGTTCCAGGACTTCCACCTGCGCTACGCGCTCGCGAGCGTCCCGGGCGTCGCCGAGGTGGCGTCCGTGGGCGGCTACGAGCGGCAGTACCAGGTCGAGGTGGACCCCGCACGCCTGCACGCGTACGGCCTGGCGCTGGCCGACGTCTCGGGCGCGATCCGTCGCAGCAACCGCGAGGTGGGCGGGCGCGTGATCGAGATGTCGGGCCGCGAGTACTTCGTGCGCGGGCGTGGCTACGTGCACTCGCTGGACGACCTGCGCCAGGTGGCCGTGGGCGTGGATCGCCGTTCCGGCACGCCGATCCGCGTCGCCGACCTGGGCCGCGTCGCGTTCGGGCCCGACATCCGGCGCGGCGTCTCGGAGCTCGACGGCGAGGGCGAGGCCGTGGGCGGCACGATCGTGATGCGCTACGGCGAGAACGCGGAGCAGGTGATCTCGCGCGTGCGGAAGAAGCTCGACGAGCTCAAGCCCACCTTCCCCCCGGGCATCGAGGTGCGCACCGTCTACGACCGCTCGGCGCTCATCACCCGCGCCGTCGAGACGCTGCGCCACACGCTGATGGAGGAGGCCATCGTCGTCAGCCTCGTCATCTTCATCTTCCTGCTGCACCTGCGCAGCACGCTGGTGCCGGTGCTGTCGCTTCCGGTGGCCGTGGCGCTGGCGTTCGTGCCCATGCATCTGCTGGGGATCAACTCCAACATCATGAGCCTGGGCGGCATCGCCATCGCCATCGGCGCCATGGTCGACGCCGCGATCGTGCTGGTGGAGAACGCGCACAAGCACCTGGAAACGGCGCCGCCGGGCGCCGACCGGACCCGCGTCGTCATCGCGGCTGCGAAAGAGGTCGGCCCGCCGATCTTCTTCTCGCTGCTCATCATCACGGTGGCGTTCCTGCCCATCTTCGCGCTCAGCGGCCAGGCGGGACGGTTGTTCAAGCCGCTGGCGTTCACGAAGACGTTCGCGATGGCGTTCGCGGCGCTGGTGTCGGTGACGCTCGCGCCCGCGTTGATGACGCTGTTCGTGCGCGGGCGCATCCGGCCGGAGCACGAGCACCCGGTGTCGCGGGCGCTCATCGGCGTCTACCGGCCGTTCGCATGGGTGGCGCTCAAGAACCCGCGGACCACGATCGCCATCGGCCTCGCCGCGGTGCTCTCCGCGCTACCGATGGCCGCGCGCCTCGGGCACGAGTTCATGCCACCGCTCAACGAGGGCGATCTCCTCTACATGCCGACGACGTTCCCGAACCTGTCCATCGAGGAGGCCAAGCGCAGCATCCAGATCCAGGACCAGTTGATCCGTGCCTTCCCGGAGGTCGAGGCCGTGTTCGGGAAGGCCGGTCGCTCGACCACGCCGACCGACCCGGCGCCGCTCTCGATGGTGGAGACCGTGGTGAAGCTCAAGCCCCGCGACCAGTGGCGCGTGGTGCACCACGACCGCTGGTGGTCGCGGCGCGTGCCGGCGTGGACCGAACCCGCGCTGCGCGTGCCGTGGCCCGACTCGCACCGCTTGACCTGGGACGAGCTCGTGGCCGAGCTGGACCACAGCGTGCGGCTTCCGGGCTGGACCAACGCGTGGACGATGCCGATCAAGACGCGCATCGACATGCTCTCGACCGGCGTGCGCACGCCGATCGGCGTCAAGATCTTCGGACCGGATCTCTCCCAGATCGAGCGCATCGGCGTCGAGCTGGAGCACACGCTCGCGGCCGTGCCCCACACGCGCAGCGTGTACGCCGACCGCAACACGGGCGGCCTCTACGTGGACATCGTGCCGGACCGTGAAGCGCTCGCGCGCAACGGCCTGACACTCGGCGACCTCCAGGACGTGATCGAGGCTGCGATCGGCGGCGAGCCGATCGCGGTCACGGTCGAGGGCCGGGAGCGCTACACCATCAACGTGCGCTACCCGTCGAGCCTGCGGCAGGACGTGGAACACCTGCGCCAGGTGCTGGTGCCCATCCACCGCGGCGGCGCCAATGGCGCGGGCGGCACCATGGGCGCGCTCGACGGCGAAGCGCTTCCGACGGACGCGCTGTCCGCGAGCAATGGCACCTCCGACTCGGACCCG
>DATLUU010000614.1:0-5546 GCA_035577885.1 Verrucomicrobiia bacterium | reverse complement strand
CCGGGGTCGAGACGACGCTGCCGGTCTCGCGCGAGACGCCGGCCAGGCCGCTGCTCTGCTGACCGTCGACCGAGGTGAACGTGCCGCCGAACCACACCTCGCTCGGCGTCGCGAACACGGTGATGACGTCGCTGTTCGTGGACGGCGCCCAGCTGTCCACGGTCAGGTTGGCGCGGATGTGCGCCAGGTTCGCATGGGGCACGCCGCCGACGTGCGTGAACGCGCCGCCGATGAACCAGCCGCCATCGCCGTCGGCGGTGGCGGCGAGCACGGTGCCGTTCACGTGTGGGAAGCCGGCAATGGCCGTGAGATCAGCGGCTCGAACCGGCACGCCGCCGCCGGTGAGCGGGCCCGCCCAGCGCAGCGAGCCGGCCAGGAACAGCGTGTCGCCCGAGAGCGCGGCCGCACTGCACATGGGCGTGTCGCTCGACGAGGGTCCGCCGAGGCCGGGGAACGCGGGATCGATGGGGGCCGCGCGCGCGATGGTGGTGAGCGTGGCGGCAAGGGCGAGCGCGAGACGTGCGCTGACGGTGCCCACAGGACCTCCAGGGACGCGCGGCGACTCGAGGCGAGGGAACAGGAGGCGTGGGGAGTTCCAGCTCTCGTCAATCCTCTGCCATGGAGTCGTGTGGCGCCATTCGGGAATCGCATGACATGTGGGTCCGGCGGATCCCTGAGCGCCGGGTGCGGCGCCGGTCAGTGGCGCCCGCGAGCTCCGTCCAGCACGCCGTCCAGGACGTCGAGGCAGTTCTCGTAGCGACCGAACGACGGCATGAGATACACGCCGTTCGCGAGGTCGCGAGCCTCGGCCAGCAACTGGCGCGCGAGCTCCACGCCCACCTTCTGGCCCTCGTTGCCGGCGTCGTGCAGCCGGCGGCGGATCCACTCCGGCACCTGGATGCCGGGGACCTCGTTGTGCAGGAACTCGGCATGGCGGAACGACTGCAGCGGCAGGATGCCGATCAGCAGCGGCACCTTCGGCATGCCGCCCAGCCTGTCGAGGAAGCGTTTCCAGCTGTCCAGCTCGTAGACCGGCTGCGTCATCACGAACTGCACGCCGGCTTCCAGCTTGCGCTCGAAGCGCTCCAGCTCCTGCGACAGGTCCTCCGCGGTGGGGTTGACGCCGCAGCCCACCGCGAACGCCGTGCGCCCGCCGATCGAGGCGCCAGCCTGGTCGGCGCCCTCGTTCAACCGGCGCACGATCTTGATGAGGCCGACCGAGTCGGTGTCGTAGACCGCGGTCATGTTCGGGTAGTCGCCGAGGCTCGGCGGGTCGCCGGTCAGGCACAGGATGTTGCGCAGGCCGATCGCGTGCGCGCCCAGCAGCTCGCTCTGGAGCGCCATCAGGTTCCGGTCACGCGTGGTGTAGTGGAGGATCAGCTCCATCGCCGGCAGCTCGCGATGGATCTGGTAGGCGAGCGCCAGCGCGCTCATGCGGATGCGCGCCATCGGGCTGTCGGCGATGTTGATGCAGTCCACGCCACGCTCGGCCATGAGCCGCGCGCCCGCCATCACCTTGCTCGTCTGGATGCCGCGCGGCGGGTCGATCTCGACGCTGACGGTGAAACGGGAGCGCATGCGCCGCAGCAGCGAGGGCTCCTCGGGCTCCGAGACCGCATCGGCGCCCGGCACGCTCAGGACCGCGCTCACCGGCTCCAGCACGCGCACCTCGGCACCGCCCGGCAGCGACTCCGCGGGCAGGTGCGAGGCGAGGCGCTCGCGCATCGCCTTCACGTGCGCGGGCGTGGTGCCGCAACAGCCGCCGATGACCCTGACCCCTGCTCCTGCGGCTCTCGCCGCAAAGTCGGCGAAGTAGTCCGGGCTCGAGAGGTAGACGTAGCGGCCCTCGATGAACTGGGGCAGCCCGGCGTTCGGCATCGCCGACACCGGCGTGCCGTCGGCCGCGGCGACGAACTGTTCGATGAGCTCGAGCGTCGCCTGGGGTCCGACGCCGCAGTTGACGCCCACCACCGAGGCGCCGGCCTGCTTGAGCGCACGCACGACGAGCGCGGGCGTGTGCCCGTAGCGCGTCTTGCCGTCCTCGCCGAACGTCATCTGCGCGATCACCGGCAGCTCGGCGGTGACCGCGCGCACCGCGCGCAGCGCGGCGAGGATCTCGTTCAGGTCCTGGAACGTCTCGAGGATGAAGACGTCGGTGCCGCCCTCGAGCAGGCCTTCGGCCTGCGCGCGGAACGCCGCCTCGGCGTCGGCGGGCGAGATGGCGCCGAACGGCGCCAGCGAAGCCCCGAGCGGACCCATCGAGCCGGCCACGAACGCGGGCGTGCCCACGACCTCGCGCGCGTTCCGCGCCAGCTTCACACCCTGGCGGGCGAGGATGCGCGCCTTCTCACCCAGGGTGTGAGAGGAGAGCCGTACCGCATTGGCACCGAAGGTGTTGGTCTCGATCAGCTCGGAGCCCGCGGTGAGGTAATCGCGGTGGATCTGCTCCACCAGCGCGGGCTGGCTCAGGTTCAGCTCGTCGAAGCAGCGCTCGTAGGGGATGCCGCGCGCGAAGAGCAGCGTGCCCATGGCGCCATCGGCCAGCAGCGGCCCCTGCGCGAGACGGTTCAGGAACGGTGAGTTCATGCGGCCCTTGAAGGTAAGCGCCGCGGAGCGTGTGTTCAACTCCCCCCGGTCTGCTAGCGTGGGCGAGGTGAAATGCCCCCTCGTGGTCGCGCTCGCCCTGCTCTGGGCGACACCCGCCAGGCCGGAGACGAGCGTGCCGACCGCGCCCGTCTCCGCGGTCCGGCCGGGACAGAAGGCCATCGTCCGCACCGTGTTCGCGGGCGACTCCGTGGAGACGTTCGACGCCGAGATCCTGGGCGTGCTCCCGGGCGGCCGATCCGAGGGCGACATGATCCTCGCGCGCGCGACGAGCCCGCGCGTGGAGCAGACGGGCGTGGCGCAGGGGATGAGCGGCTCGCCGGTCTACGTGGACGGCAAGCTGATCGGTGCGCTGTCCTCGGGCTGGACGTTCTCCAAGGAGCCGGTGTTCGGCATCACGCCCATCGGCGAGATGCTCAAGGTGCTGGACCAGCCCGACCTGCCGCCGGGCGACGGCACGCCGGGGCCCGTGGGCGTGGAGCCCGCGGCGGCTGTTCCGCGCTTCCGGGAGCTCACCTGGGCAGGCTCTGAAGCCACCACCACCACCACCGCCGAGCCCGCCCCCGCGCTCGCCGCCGCGCCGGCGCGGCACTGGCTGCCGCTGCCGCTCGCGGCGAGCGGGCTCCATCCCGCGGCGCTCGCGAGCGTGCGCGCGCTGTTCGAGCCCGAGGGTTTCGCGGTCGTTCCCGGCGGCCGGGCGCGGACAACGGACACGCACGCCACGCTCGAGCCCGGCGACGCGGTCGCGGTGGACGTCATGCGCGGCGACCTGAACCTGAGCGCGATCGGCACGGTCACCTATCGGGAAGGCGATCGCGTGCTCATCTTCGGGCATCCGTTCTTCCAGAGCGGCGACGTGCGGCTGCCGCTTTCCACCGCGCACATCACCACGATCCTCGGGAGCCTGAGCAACTCGTTCAAGCTCGGCACGCCGGGCACGCCCGTGGGCACCGCGACACAGGATCGCCGCACCGCGGTGGCAGGGAAGCTCGGCCCCGCGCCGCCGCTGCTGCCGATCCGCGTGCGCGTGAGCGGTGCGGGTCCGCGGCCGCAGGTGTTCGACTACCAGTCGATCGACGACCGCAGCCTGCTGTCGCAGCTCGTGGCCACGGCCGCGCTCAACAGCCTGCTCGAGTCGGGGGGTGCCGCGGCGATGCAGACCGTGAGCTGGACGCTCTCGATCTGGCGCGGCGGCCGCGTGCTGCGCGTCAGCGACGTGAGCGCGGCCGAGTCGCCGCTCAACGACGTCGCCGGCGACCTCGGCGCGCCGGTGCGCTTCCTGTTCGCGAACCCGTTCGCACGCTTCCACGCCGACAGCATCGGCATCGAGCTGGAGACGCGTGCCGGGCGCGCGCTGTCCACGCTCCGCAGCGCCTCGCTCGTGGCCTCGCGCGTGCGTCCGGGGAGCGTGGCCCACGTGCGCGCCGAGCTCGAGCGCTGGCGCGGCGCGCGCGAGACGGTGACGCTCGACGTTCCCGTGCCCGAGGAGCTGCCCGACGGTCGCTACCTGCTGCACGTCGGCGGCGGGGCGGAGGCGGATCGCTTCACCGCCGCGCGCCTGCCGGGTCGTTTCCGGGTGGTGTCGCTCGAGGATGCGTGGGATCGCCTCGCCGCGGTACGGCGCTCGGACGTGCTGCTCGCCGGTCTCTGGGCGCGCGCGCCCGAGATCGACACCGACGGTGGCGACCTGCCCGAGCTGCCCACGAGCGCGCTCGCCCTGCTCGCGCCGCCGCAACAGGCGGGCGATCGCTCGCGCCGTGGCGATTGGGCACTGGTGGAGGAGGTGCGCCGCCCCGAGGACGTCGTGGTGCGCGGCGAGCTGCTGCTCGAGCTGGTGGTGGACCGACAGGCACCTTGAGGGTTCGCACGGAGGACGGGATGACGTCAGGGGGGATCGGCCGCCGGCTCGCGCGCGCCGGGCATGCGGTGGCGTGGGCGTGCCTGCTCGCGGGCCGTGCGTTCGCCGCCGACACGCAGTGGTGGACCAGCAACTCGCAGGCGGACCACGCCAAGTCGGAATCGCGCGGCGTGCTCGTGGATGCCGACGGCGTGCTGCGCCCGGGCCCCGCGGTGCAGGCGTTCGCCACCGACTCGCTCGCGATCGCGTGGTGCGCGGTCGCGCTCAAGGACGGCTCGATCGCCGTGGGCGGCGACCGCGGCCGCGTGCTGCGCTGGAGCGAGAAGGGCGGCTGGCGGGTGTGGGCGCGGTTGGACGGCGGCCAGGTGCTGTCGCTCGCGGCCGATGGCGACGGCGCCGTGGCCGGCACCGGCCCGCGCGGCATGGTCTATCGCATCGCGGCGAACGGCGACACGACACGGCTCGCCGCCACCGGCGAGCGCTACGTGTGGGGCCTGGTGCCGGCGGGGGCACCCGGCAAGGCCGGGTCGGGCACCTGGTTCGCGGCCACCGGCACGCGCGGCCGCATCCTGCGCCTGGCGCAGGGGAAGACGAGCGTGCTCCTGGACACCGAGGAGAGCAACCTCGTGTGCATGATCAACGACGGCAAGGGTGGCGTGCTCGCGGGCGGCGACTCGCGCGGCCGCATCTACCGCGTCACCGCCGAGGGCACCGCGAGCACGCTGTTTGACGCGGCCGAGGACGAGGTGCGCTCGCTGGCGCTGGCGCCGGACGGCGCGGTGTGGGCGGCGGGCCTGAGCGTGTCCGCCGCGAGCGACGAGGGCGGCGGCCCGCCGGGTGGAGCCGGCGCCGGTGATGAAGGCCCGGTGCCGACGCGCGGCGCGGTGACCGGCGGGCGCGCGGTGATCTACCGCGTCACGCCCGAAGGCGACGGCTCGCCGTGGTGGACGAGCCCGCAGCCGCTCGTGTTCGCGCTCGCAGGCGACGCGGAGGGGGCACCCGGCAAGGCCGGTTCCGGCGTGCTCGCCGCGACCGGGAATCGAGCGGGTGTGTATCGCATCGAGCGCGCGAACGCGGCGACGAT